>JALRKU010000123.1 GCA_023254755.1 Aeromicrobium sp.
CTCGGCTTCGACGACTCGCTCGACGTCGTGGGCATCCACCTGGTCGCTGGCTTCATCGGCACGCTGTACCTGGGCTTCTTCGCGATCGACACCGGCCTGTTCACCGGTGGCAACTACGAGCAGCTCGTCGTGCAGGCCATCCCGGCCTTCGCGGTCGCCGCCTACTCGTTCATCATCGCGTACGTCCTCGGCAAGCTCATCGACGTGACGATCGGGTTCCGCGTGAAGGAGGACGAGGAGGCCGCCGGCATCGACTCGGTGCTGCACGGCGAGGAGGGCTACTCCTTCTCCTGATGACCTCAGGCGGTCTCGCGACCGCCTGAACGGGTCCGCGTTCTCGGGAGCGTGACCCACCCGGACGACGCGTCCGCCGGTACGCCCGGCGGGCGCGTCTTCCACGTCCGGACCCGTCCCCGGGCCCGCCTCTCACCGATTTCGTCGTGGGTGTGCGGCTGTGGCAGACTGGATCCTCGGCGCAGACGTCTCTGCCGCAGGGGCGACGTCGTTCGACGCCGAATATCTCTCGAACATCCCATCATCCGTCGGTGACCTGTGGCACCAGCGAGGAGTCCATCATGACCAACCTGATCGATCAGGTCGCCGCCCAGTCGCTGCGCACCGACGTCCCCGAGTTCCGGGCCGGTGACACGCTCGACGTCCACGTCAAGGTCGTCGAGGGCTCCCGCTCCCGTGTGCAGGTCTTCAAGGGCGTCTGCATCAAGGTGCAGGGCTCGGGCCTCGGCCGCACGTTCACGGTCCGCAAGGTCAGCTTCGGCGTGGGCGTCGAGCGCACCTTCCCGCTGCACACCCCGGTCATCGAGAAGATCGAGGTCGTGACCCGCGGCGACGTGCGCCGCGCCAAGCTCTACTACCTGCGCAACCTGCGCGGCAAGGCCGCCAAGATCCGCGAGAAGCGCGAGGACTGACCTCCCGCTCGCCTCGCCGAGACCCGGCACCGGTTCGTCCGGTCGCCGGGTCTCGCCGTCCCGCCACCGTCCGGCCGTGTCTGCGGTCGGACTCCGAACCACCCGTTAGGCTCAGCGCGTGAGTGATCATCGCCGGACGGCGCCGAGGCGTCAGCTGCCCGTCTGGCAGGAGTCGATCCTGCTCGTCGTCGTCGCGATGGTGATGGCCATCGTCGTCAAGACGTTCTTCCTCCAGGCGTTCTACATCCCGTCGGAGTCGATGGAGCCGACGATGCGGCCCGACGACAAGATCCTCGTCCAGAAGGTGTCGTACTGGTTCGGCGACGTCCATCGGGGCGACATCGTCGTCTTCGACGACCCGGGAGGGTGGCTCGACGAGGCCGACACCGCGGCGCCCAGCAACGCGGTGCAGAAGGTGCTCGAGCGCGTCGGCCTGTACCCGACGGGCGGTCACCTCATCAAGCGCGTCGTCGGCGTCGGCGGCGACGAGGTCGCGTGCTGCGACGACACCGGTCGCGTCACCGTCAACGGCAAGGGGCTCGACGAGCCCTACCTGCTCGACCCGTCGGCGAACCGCGACGAGCCGTTCGACGTCGAGGTCCCCGAGGGCTACCTGTTCGTGATGGGCGACAACCGTGGCAACTCGGCCGACTCCCGCGCCCACCTGGGTGACCCGGGCGGCGGGTTCATCAAGCAGGACAGCGTCGTGGGCAAGGCCTGGGTCCGCGTCTGGCCCCTGGGCCGCGCAGGCTTCATCGGTGGCACCGACGCGTTCGACGGCGTCCGTGCCTCGGCAGCGCTCGGCGGTCAGCAGACCCGATGACGCGGCCCTCGACCTCCGCCCGCACCGCACCGTCGCTGCGCCACGAGCGTCGACTGCTGCGGTCGGGGCTGACGGCTCTCGCCTGCACCGACGAGGTGGGGCGCGGGGCGCTCAGCGGACCAGTCTCGATCGGAGCGGTCGTGGTCACCGAGGCCACGCGCACGGCGCCCCAGGGGGTGCGCGACAGCAAGCTCCTCACGCCCGACGCGCGGCAGCGGCTCGTCCCGCGCATCGAGCGGTGGGCCGTGGCCCACGCGGTCGGCCACGCGTCGCCGGCGGAGATCGACGAGTTCGGGATCATGGCGGCCATGAGGCTGGCGGGTCATCGCGCCTTGGCCCAGCTCAGCGTGGCGCCCGACCAGGTCCTGCTCGACGGCAACCACGACTACCTCTCGTTCCCGGCCCAGACCGACCTGTTCCAGCCGCCGCGGGTGGTCGAGCACGTCCCTCCGGTGGTCACGATGGTCAAGGCCGACCTGCGCTGCGCCGCGGTCGCCGCGGCGAGCATCCTGGCCAAGACGGCACGTGACGCCCTGATGGTGGCGCTGGCCGACGAGCACCCCGAGTACGGCTGGCACGACAACAAGGGCTACGCGGCCCCGGAGCACCTCGCCGCCCTCGCCGAGCACGGGCCCACGGTCCACCACCGGCGGTCGTGGCGCCTGCCCGGCGTCGACGCCGTGACACGCTCGGCGAACCGTGCACTCGGCGAGGCCGGTGCGCCTACCATCGGGACCGTGATGGAGCACGACGTCGAGGTGAGCGCGTGAGTGCCGAGGACCTCGAGCGGTACGAGACCGAGATGGAGCTCGCGCTGTACCGCGAGTACCGCGACGTGGTCGGGATCTTCAAGTACGTCGTCGAGACCGACCGCCGGTTCTACCTGTGCAACGCGGTCGACGTGAAGGTGCGGTCCGAGACCGGCGACGCCTACTTCGAGGTGACCATGAACGACGCCTGGGTGTGGGACATCTACCGCCCGGCGCGGTTCGCCAAGAACGTCAAGGTCCTCACGTTCAAGGACGTCAACGTCGAGGAGCTCCAGGACTCCGACGTCAAGCTGCCT
>JALRKU010000201.1 GCA_023254755.1 Aeromicrobium sp.
GCCATCGCGACGAGCCCGTAGCGGCTGACGCCGCCGTAGGTCGGCTTGACGCCCACGGTGCCGGTGAGGGCCCCGGGCTGACGGATCGAGCCGCCCGTGTCGGTGCCCAGCGCCAGCGGTGCCTCGAACGCCGCGACGGCCGCGGCCGAGCCGCCGCCGGATCCACCGGGGATGCGCGTGGTGTCCCACGGGTTCCGGGTCGGGCCGTACGCGGAGTGCTCGGTGGACGAGCCCATCGCGAACTCGTCCATGTTGGTCTTGCCGAGGATGGGCAGCCCCGCGACGCGCAGGCGCGAGACGACGGTGGCGTCGTAGGGCGGCACCCAGCCCTCGAGGATCCGCGATCCGCACGTGGTGGGCTGACCGATCGTCGCGAACACGTCCTTGACCGCGATGGGGACGCCGGCCAGGTACGAGACCGCGCCCCCGCCGGCTCGCTGCGCGTCGGCGGCACGGGCCGCGTCGAGCGCTCCGTCGGCGTCGACGTGCAGGAACGCGTGGACGTCGCCGTCGACCGTGCTGATGCGATCGAGCAGGGCCTGGGTCAGCTCGACCGAGCTGATCTCGCCCGCGTCGAGAGCGCGAGCGGCCTCGTCGGCGGTGAGGCGGGTGGCGTCGGTGGCGGCCATGTCAGTCCTCCCCCAGGATCTTGGGCACGAGGAAGCGCTGCTGATCGGACTCCGGAGCGCCCGAGAGCGCCTCGTCGGGGGTCAGCGAGGGTCGCTCCTCGTCGGGTCGGAAGACGTTCTCGACCGGCAGCGGGTGGCTCATCGCCGGCACGTCGTCGTCGGCGGCCTCCTGGACCACGGCGACGTGCTCGAGGATCGCGGGCAGGTCGGCGGCCAGACGGTCCAGCTCCGCGGCGGACAGCTCGATGCGAGCCAGTCCGGCGAGGTGCTCGACGTCGGCGCGGGAGATTCCGGACGACACGACAGACTCCTTCAAGGATCGGGCTCGTCCATCCTAGGAGGCGGGTCGGGCGCGCCTCACCGCGCGTTCACCCGAGGGCCTGCGGTCGGCGGGCCGCCACGGCCGTGCCGGCCCCGACGTCGACGTCCGGCGCGACCCGCACGAGGCCAGCGTGATGAGCGGTCCCGGCCGGGCGGGGGCCGGCACGGCAGCGGGCGCGTTGCTCCCCGGACCTGGCCCGGAACTCGCTGACCTGCGACGATGTGCCGCATGACGCGCATCACGCAGTACTCCCGCGGGCCCTACACGTTCGACGTCGTCGACTCCGGACCCGAGGACGGCGCGCCGGTCGTGCTGCTGCACGGCTTCCCCGAGAGGGCCGCGTCGTGGTCCGCCGTCAGCGACCTGCTCAACGCCCGTGGCCTCCGCACGTACGCCGTCGACCAACGCGGCTACGCCCGGGGCGCCCGGCCTCGGTCACGGTTCGCCTACCGCGCCACGGAGCTGGCCGACGACGTCGTCGCGCTGATCGACCTCATCGGGCGGCCCGTGCACCTGGTGGGCCACGACTGGGGCGCTGCCGTGGCGTGGGGCCTTGCCGGTCAGCACCCCGAGAAGGTGGCGACCCTGACGGCCGTGTCGGTGCCGCACCCGGGGGCCTTCGTGCGCTCGATGGTCACCAGCACCCAGGGCCTCAAGTCGTACTACATGCTCCTGTTCCAGCTTCCCGGCCTGCCTCACTACCTGCTCCGCCAGCCCGGGTTCGCGCACCGCTTCCTGCGCAGCGCCGGCATGACCCGCGCCGAGGTCGACACCTACCTGCGTCAGATCGTCGCCGACGGTGCCCTGAAGGGCGGCCTCGGCTGGTACCGGTCACTGCCCCTCACCCGCCCTGGCGACCTCCGGAAGGTGTCGGTCCCGACGACCTACGTGTGGAGCGACGGCGACGTGGCGCTCGGCCGCAAGGGCGCCGAGACCTGCGGTGACTGGGTCACCGGACCGTACCGGTTCGAGGTCGTCGAGGGCGCCACCCACTGGCTGCCCACGCAGGAGCCCGAGAGGATCGCCGACCTCGTCGCCGACCGCGCCGGAGCCTGATCAGCGCGTCAGGCACCCGGGCGCGTGCACCCGGGTGGTCGACGGCGGATCCTCGCGCAGTCGGCTCGCCGACGGAACCGGCCGACGCACCAGCTCGCCGCCACAGTTCGGGCAGGTCAGGTCGAGCCGCTGCTCGGCGCACTCGCGGCACCACGTGCACTCGTAGGTGCAGATGAGCACGTCGGTGCTGTCGGGCGCGAGGTCGCGGTCGCAGCACTCGCAGCTCGGTCGGATCTCCAGCACCGTCCCAGCATCGCATCCGACGCTCGTGACTCGTCACCGGAAACCCGTGACTCGTCACCGCAAACTCGTGACTCGTCACCAGAAACCCGTGACTCGTCAGCGCTCAGTCGGTGGGCGGGCCCTCGGCGAGGAGGCGTTCGAAGGCGGCTTCGTCGAGGACGGGGACACCGAGCTGTTCGGCCTTGTCGGCCTTGGAGCCGGCGTTCTCGCCCACCACGACGTAGTCGGTCTTCTTGCTGACCGAGCCCGACGCCTTGCCGCCGCGGGCGATGATCGCCTCCTTGACCGAGTCGCGCGTGAAGTTCTGCAGCGAGCCGGTGGCGACGATGGTGAGGCCCTCGAGGGTGCGCGAGATCAACGCGTCGCGCTCGTCGGCCATGCGCACGCCGGCCTCGGCCCACCGGTCGACGATGTTCTGGTGCCAGTCGACGGTGAACCAGTCCTGGACCGCCTCGACGATCGTCGGGCCGACACCCTCGGCCTCGAGCAGCTGCTCGGCGGTGGCGTCGCGGACGGCCTGCATCGATCCGAAGTGCGTGGCCAGGGCACGCGCCGCCGTGGGCCCGACGTGGCGGATCGAGAGCGCCACCAGCACCCGCCACAACGGCTGGTCCTTGGCCTTCTCGAGGTTGGCGAGCAGCGCGTGGCCGTGGGCCGACAGCACCCGCTCCCCCGCCCCGGCCTCGACCTCGGCCTTCTTGGCGGCGCGGGTGAACGCGGGGATCGCGAGCAGGTCGTCCTCGGTGAGCGAGAACAGCCCGGACTCGTCGACGAGCGCCCCGGCGTCGAGCAGTGCGACCGCGCTCTCCCACCCGAACACCTCGATGTCGAACGCTCCGCGACCTCCGACGTGGGTCAGCCGCTCGCGCAGCTGGGACGGACACGTGCGCGCGTTGGGGCACCGGACGTCCTTCTCGCCCTCCTTGGTGGGCGCGAGGGGGGTGCCGCACGACGGGCACTCGGTGGGCATGACGAACTCGCGCTCGGACCCGTCGCGCAGCTGCACGACCGGTCCGACGATCTCGGGGATCACGTCGCCGGCCTTGCGCAGCACGACCATGTCGCCGATCAGCACGCCCTTGCGCTTGACCTCGTGCTGGTTGTGCAGCGTCGCCATCTCGACCGTCGACCCCGCCACCCGCACCGGCTCCATGACGCCGTACGGGGTGACGCGGCCCGTGCGCCCCACGTTCACCCGGATGTCGAGCAGCCGGGTGTTGACCTCCTCGGGCGGGTACTTGAACGCGATGGCCCAGCGCGGCGCGCGCGACGTGGACCCGAGGCGGCCCTGCAGCGCGACCTGGTCGACCTTGACCACGACGCCGTCGATCTCGTGCACGACGTCGTGCCGGTGCTCGCCGTAGTAGGCGATGAACTCCTCGACCGCCGCGAGGTCGGGCACGACCTTGGCGCGGTCGGAGGTGGGCAGGCCCCAGGCCTTGAGGGCGTCGTACGCCTCGGACTGCCGCGCCGGGCTGAAGCCCTCGCGGTAGCCGAGGCCGTGGCACACCATCGACAGCGGACGCGACGCCGTGACCGAGGCGTCCTTCATGCGCAGCGTGCCGGCCGCGGCGTTGCGCGGGTTGGCGAAGGGATTGTTGCCGGCCTCGGACCAGGCCGTGTTGAACTCCTCGAACGCCGCGGTCGGGAAGAACACCTCGCCCCGGACCTCGACGACCGCGGGAACCGGGTACGCGTCGGTGCCGGTGAGCGTGTGCGGGATGACCGAGATGGTGCGGACGTTCTCGGTGACGTCCTCGCCGACCCGGCCGTCGCCGCGGGTGACGCCGCGGACGAGGCGGCCGTCCTCGTAGGTCAACGAGATGGCCAGACCGTCGACCTTGAGCTCGCACAGGAACTCGGCGTCGTCGACGCCCTCGCGCACCAGGCGGCCGTGCCAGGCCTCGAGCTCGTCGGTGCTGAACGCGTTGTCGAGGCTCATCATGCGCTCGCGGTGCTCGTACGGAGCGAACGACGACGACAGGTTGCCGCCGACCTGCTGGCTCGGCGAGTCGGGCGTGCAGAGCTCGGGGAGCCGCTCCTCGAGCTCGACCAGCTCGCGCATGAGCGCGTCGTACTCGGCGTCGGAGACCGTGGGCGCGTCGTCGCGGTGGTAGCGCTGACGGTGCTCGTCGATGACCTCGGCCAGCTCGCGATGGCGCTGCCTGATCTCGTCGTCGGTCATGCTCCTGAGACTAGTCGCCGCGCCGGACAGCGCTCAGTCCGCGGCGGGGCGTGGCAGCGGCCGGTTGACCAGCGCCAGCAGAACCGCCACCGGCACCACGACGAGAAGCCCGGCGCCAAGCAAGAACAGCTGCGCGACCGATGCGAAGAGGCAGGGGACGGCCAGCACCAGGCCCAGGACACGCCGACGCCGCCGGAGCCCAGCACCCAAGAGCAGCGCGCCACCTACGCAGACGGCACCGAGGGCCTGCGCGCTGTTCGACCCACTGTCGACGGCCGTCGCGACCCCCGGGGTCGGCGGCACCATGAGGACTGCGCCGACAGCGATCAGGAGAAGCCCTGTCAGCTGCAACGACACGTTCGCCGCATCCAGCGGCGGGGTCGCGACCTCGATCTCGTCGGTCCCGGGCTCCTGCTCTTCGTCGCGCCAGTCCACGCGCTCAACCTACCGGCGCCGGCCCCCGAGTCTCGTGGTTCCGCGGTGTCGTGGGGTCGAGGGGGCCCACGAAGATCACTGCATTGCGGTTGTTCACGACATTCGGGTCGTCAGAGGCACCCGATTGCAGTGAACAACCGCAACGCAGTGAATTTCGTCCCCCACGGCAGCCCGGACGCGCGCCGGCAGCTCAGGCGAAGCGGGAGGCGATGGAGCGGGCGTGGGCGAGGGCGGCGCGGGACCAGGCGGGGGTGGCGCCGGCCAGTCCGCAGGCTGGCGTCACGACGAGGCGGTCGGCGAACGAGACGGGCTCGAACCCGAGGGCGCCGAAGAACCGCTCGATCGCGGTCGTCGCGGCGTCGGGCGACCAGCCGGAGGACGGGTCGGTCGACGGGACCGCGCCGAGCCACAGGTCGGTGCCGGTGTCGAACGCCTCGCCCCACGCGTCGTCGGGCGCGACGAGCGACAGGTCGACCGCGACGGCGCGGAAGCCGGCGCCCCGCAGCAGGCCGACCGGCACCCGCGGTGCGCACGAGTGCACGACCGGCAACGCGTTGGCCGCCGTGATCACCTCGACGACGGGCCGCAGCAGCGCATCGACCTCGGGCAGGTCGACGCTGCGCAGGCGGCGGTAGCCGCTCGCGGTGGGCACCGTGCCGTCGAGGACCGCGCGGAGCCCCGGCTCGTCGACCTGCGCGACGAGCTGGGCCCGCGGGAACCGTCGACGGACGTCGGCGAGGTGGTCCGCCAGGCCGATCGAGAGCGCCTCGCCCAGCTCGCGCCGCGCGCCGTGATCGGCGAGCATCTTCTCGCCGCGCGGGTGCTCGACCGACGCGGCCAGCGTCCACGGCCCGACGACCTGGACCTTCAGCGGCCCGTCGTGCTCGTGGGCCAGCTCCTCGACGACGTCAAGGTCCTGCGCCAACAGCGACCGTGCCCGCCGCTGGTCCACGCCCTGCCCCACGCCGATCCGCCACCCGTCGGGCTGCAGGTCGGCGCCGAGCTCGCCGATCATCGCGAGCGTGCGACCCACGGCCGCCGCGTGCGGACCCCGCGCCGGCAGCTCGGGCAGGAAGGGCAGGTCCTCGGCCTCGCCGAACGCGATCTTGGACGTCTCGAGCAGGTCGGTGCCGGGCATCGACCCGATGCCGGTGGAACGGGCCACGATCAGCTCCTGGCCAGGCGGGAGGTGCGGTCGATCGTGGCCGATCCGACGACCCGGGTGCCGTCGTAGACGACGCACGCCTGGCCCGGCGCGATGCCGTCGGCGGGATCGAGCAGCTCGACCTCGACGCGGTCGCCATCGGCCCGGACGACGGCCCGGTGCTCGGCGCCGTGCGCCCTGAGCTGGACCGTGTACTCCCCCGCGACCGGCGGAGCGGCGCACCACAGCGGACGCACGCAGTGCAGCGCGTCGACCGCCAGCGACGCCCGCGGGCCGACCGTGACGGTGCCCGACACCGGCTCGATGTCGAGCACGAAGCGGGGCTTGCCGTCGGGCGCCGGCACGCCGAGGCGCAGCCCACGACGCTGGCCGACCGTGAACGCGTAGGCACCGTCGTGCTCGCCGACGACCGCGCCCGACTCGTCGACGATCGCGCCGGGACGAGGGCCCAGCTTCTCGGCGAGCCAGCCCGCGTTGTCGCCGTCGGCGATGAAGCAGATGTCGTGGCTGTCCGGCTTGCGGGCGACCTGCAGCCCTCGCTGCTCGGCCTCGGCCCGCACGACGTCCTTGGTCGTGTCGCCGAGCGGGAACAGCGAGTGCCGCAGCTGCTCCTGCGTGAGCACCCCGAGCACGTACGACTGGTCCTTGCCGTGATCGGCCGACCGGTGCATCTCGACTCCACCAGGCCCCTCGACGAGACGGGCGTAGTGTCCCGTGGCGACGGCGTCGAAGCCGAGCGCCAGCGCCCGCTCGAGGACGGCGGCGAACTTGATCTTCTCGTTGCACCGCAGGCACGGGTTGGGGGTGCGCCCGGCCGTGTACTCGGCCACGAAGTCGTCGACGACGGTGTCGGCGAACTCCTCGCTCATGTCCCACACGTAGAACGGGATGCCGAGGGCGTCGGCCGCGCGGCGCGCGTCGTTGCTGTCCTCGATCGAGCAGCAGCCCCGGGCACCGGACCGGTACGAACGCGGGTTGCGGCTCAGCGCCAGGTGGATCCCGGTGACGTCGTGCCCCGCGTCGACCGCCCGAGCGGCAGCGACCGCCGAGTCGACCCCGCCCGACATCGCCGCGACGATCCTCATCTGACCCTCCGGATCGGGGCGCGCATCAGCGCACCCCGGCGCGGAGAGCTCGCTCGTGCACCGTGGGCAGCACCGCGAGCAGCCGGTCGACGTCGTCCTCGGTGGACGTGTGGCCGAGGCTGAACCGCAGCGAGCCGCGAGCGGCCACTTCGTCGTAGCCCATCGCGAGCAGCACGTGGCTCGGCTGCGGGACGCCCGCCGCGCAGGCCGACCCGGTCGAGCACTCGACACCCTGGGCGTCGAGCAGCATCAGCATCGCGTCGCCCTCGCAGCCGGGGAACGTCACGTGCGCGATGTTGGGCAGTCGGTGGGTGGGGCCGGCAGTCGGGTCGCCGTTGACGATCGCGTCGGGCACGATGCGCCGGATCCCCTCGACCAGGCGGGTGCGCAGCGCCTCGATGCGCGCGGTGCTCGCCGCCTGACGCTCCACCGTCAGGTCGAGCGCCGTGGCGAAGGACGCGATCAGCGCGACGCCGATCGTGCCCGAGCGGATGTCGCGCTCCTGCCCTCCCCCGTGCAGCAGGGCGACGGGGTCGAGCTCGCGACGGATGACCAGGGCGCCGACGCCCACGGGTCCACCGAGCTTGTGGGCCGTGACGGTCATGGCGTCGAGCTCGGACGCCGCGAAGTCGAGCGGCACGTAGCCCGCCGCCTGCACCGCGTCGCTGTGCACCGGCACGTCGTGCTCGCGCGCGATCCGCACGACCTCGTCGATCGGCTGGATCGTGCCCATCTCGTTGTTGGCCCACATCGTGGTGATCGCCGCGACCGCCGACGGATCGGCCTCGACCTCGGCCCGCAGCGCCTCGACGACGACGCGTCCGGACCGGTCGACCGGGGTCATGGCGATCTCGGCGTCCTCGTGCTTGGCGAGCCACGTGACCGGGTCGAGCAGCGCGTGGTGCTCGATCGAGCTGAACACGACGCGGCGCCGCGACGGATCCTGCGCGCGCCGCGCCCAGTACAGGCCCTTGATGGCCAGGTTGTTGGCCTCGGTGCCGCCCGAGCAGAACACGACCTCGCTGGGTCGCGCGCCCAGCCGCTCGGCGACGAGCTCGCGCGACTCCTCGACGACGCGCCGAGCCGCGCGACCGGAGGCGTGCAGGGACGACGCGTTGCCGAGCCGGGCGAGCTCGGAGGTCATGACGTCGATCGCCTCGGGCCACATGGGGGTCGTGGCCGCGTGGTCGAGGTACGCCAGCGGTGCGTCGGTCATCGGGTCAAGCGTAGTGCGGGCACCCCGCGGCGCCGTCGCCGATCGCCGATCGACTCACGCGGCCGGCGCGCTCGCGATCCACTGACGCCACTGCTCGGCCTGCCGGGCGTCGATGCCGAAGCCGAGCGGCGCGGTCTTCTTGCCCGTCGCGACGTGCACGACGCGCTTGCCCTCGACCCGCAGGTCGGCGGGGCCGGCGACGGGGAAGCGGCGCAGCGTCATGCCGAACGCGTTCTTCATGCGCAGCTCGCCCTCCTCGATCGTCGCGACGGGGTTGATGGTCAGGAGCACGCCGAGCAGCACCAGGATCGCGCCGGGCAGGATCTGCAGCGTGTCGCCCGTGGCGAGCCCGAGGACGACGAGGAGCGCCCCGACGACCCCAGCGGCGATGGTGAACGGCTTGCTGTACCCGAGAGTCATGGCTCCACCGTAGGGGGCGCGTCAGGCCTGGGCGGCCTCGGGTGCAGGCGGCAGCAGCTCGTCGACGAGGGCCTCGGTCTCGGCCTCGAGGGGAATCCCCTGCAGCGCCGAGCCCATCTCCTCGAGCGTGCGGTGCACGCCGGCGACGCCCTCGGCCGCGTGACGCAACCGCAGCAGCGAGCGCCACAGCGGCTGGTGACCGGGCGCGACCAGCAGGCCGGTCCGTGCCGCCTGCTGGGCACCGTCGGGATCGCCGCCGAGCAGCTGCACGAGTCGCTCGGCTGCACCGACGAGCACCGTCGTCATCGAGCGCGGCAGGTCGTCACGGGCGACCCAGGCGTAGCGCCCCCGCGGGACCCGCTCGAACGGCTCGCCCCGGACGAAGCCCAGGGCTCGGGACAGCAGGTCGGCCTCGACACCGATCTGCGGGGTCCGCCGGGCGCGGTGCAGCAGCGACGTGACGACGTGCCAGTCGCACACGACCGCGTCGGCCAGGCTCAGACGTCCGTCGGCGTCGGCACGGAGGAGGTGGGTGCCGTCGACGTCGGGACCGAGCCACGTCCGAGCGCGAGCCACGGCCGCCTCGACGACGTCGGGGGTGACGCCCCGCGGCCACACCGCGGCCCCCAGCACGCTGGGGTGCACGCCCTCGGGGTGCAGCGCCAGGTAGGTGACGATCTCGGTGCTCTGGTCGATGCGAGCGACCTCGCCGTCGGCCCCCTGGACGGCGATGCGGCCGATCACGCCGATCCGCTGGCCTGCCGTGGCCCAGACGGCGTCGTCGACGTCGCGCACCAGCGCGGGCAGTGCCCGGCGGTCGTCGTCGGGGACCGGGGTGTCGCCGGCGACGAACAGGTCGGCGAGGCCGGCGACCTGCGCCGGGCCGAGTCGATTGGCCGTCGCGGCGATGCCGAGCTGCGGCACCTCGAGGTTGCCGCGGTCGTCGACGCGGACCCGCCACCGGGCGGCAGGGTGCTCCCCCACCACGACGACGGACAACGCCCGCTGCCCACCGCCGACCATCGACCCGAGGCGATCGGCGACGTCGGGGTGCGGGACGTCGCCCGCCACCACCAGGTGCGACGGCGCGGGTGCACGACGGCCGACCCGGCCGCGCAGCACGTCGTCGGGCAGCGCTGCGACGTGGTCGGCGATCCGCTGGACGTCGTCGCGCAGGTCGGTCGAGACCGTGAGCCGGTCGGCACCGATGTCGCCGATGCCGTCGGGCAGCGCGCTGGCCGTGACCCGGATCGTGTCGGCCCACGGCGCCGTGGCGGCCTGGATCGCGATCGACGACGCGACCTGCTGGGCCACGGCCGGCGAGCCGTCGATCGCGACGATGCCACCGGCGGCCTCCAGGTCGACGAGCACGTCGCGACCCTCGACGTCGACACCCAGGCTCACCAGGGCGGGGTACGGCACCGGATCGGTCGGCGCGACCAGCTCGTCGTCGGCCGGACGCTCGCAGCGCCAGCGCCGTCCCTCGTCGTGGATGGTCCATCCCTCGACGGCGTCGGTGGCCTCGGGACTGATGTGCAGCTCGACCGCGTCGTCGGTGAGCACCGCCGAGTAGATCGACGGCGGCACCACGCCGGCGGTGCGGCAGGCGGCCGCGAGCCGACGCAGCGCGACGTCGAGCCACACCGTGCGCTCGGTCGTGGCCGCGACGCGCAGGTCGGCCTCGAGTGCACGGGCCTCCTCGTCGGCCCGGGCGCCGAGGCGACGACGACGCACCAGCAGCAGGGCGCCGAGCACGCTTGCAGCGAGGACGCCGGAGCCGCCCGCCCACGAGCCGACCTGGTCGAACACGTTCTGATCGGCGTCGGACGCGACGTCGGCCGTGTCGGTGCCCGACGGCGCCGGTGCGGCGGGAGCCTGCTCCACCGGTGGCGGGGCCACCGTGAGTCCGACCGCGTCGTCGGGCATCTTCAGCTCCCAGCCCGGCTGGATCAGCCGAGCGAGCTCGAGCCGACGACCGTCGGGCTGCTGCACGTCCTTGTTGAGCTCGTAGATCTCGTGGTACCTGCGCCCGTCGCCCAGGTGGCGCTCGGCGATGTCCCAGAGGTTGTCGTGGTACCCGTCCTTCGGCGCCTGGACCGTGTAGACCTTGTGTCCCGCCTGTTCGGCGGCCGCCTGGGCCTCGAGCGTCTCGTCCAGCTGCTCGACCTCGGCGGCCGCAGTGGTGGCGAGCGTGCTCACCACGGTCGGCTGCTGCACGGGAACCTCGCTGGGAGCCGCCTGCGCCGGCCCTGCCACGACTCCGGTCAGCAGCAGGGCGCCCACCAGCACCCGGGCCAGCCGCTGGAACGGACCGCCCAGCGGGACGTGCGACGCCAGTCCGCCACGCCGAGCGGCCACCACCTCCAGCACGACGCAGACCAGGAAGAACAGCCACGCCAGCCAGACGATCCCGACCAGCACCGTCAGCAGGTCCTCAACGCTCAGCTGCTGCGCCAGCTCGCGGGCGGCGGGCAGCTCGTGCGGGAGCGGCGGCGGCCCGGCCACCGCCAGCAGCAGCGCCGGCAGCCCGACCAGCAGCGCGAGCAGGGCGATGGCCGAGCCCACCGCTTCTCGGCGCGACCGGGGGACGTCGTCGTGCTCCACGAACCGCTCGAAGCGGGCCGCGGACGGGTCGCGGGTCGGATCGTCGACACTCATCAGGGACCTCCGGTCTCGTCGGTCTCCGGGGCGGCGACCGCGCCGGCCCCGACGTTGTACTCGTGGACGTTGACCAGACCCAGCAGCAGGGTCGACGTCGTGTCCTCGACGGTGACGTCGACCGTGCCGTCCTGCTGCACGTCGACGAGGAACTGGTTGGACGCGTAGCCGCGGCCACGCAGGTAGTCGGCGGCGCGGGTCTGCGCGAGCTGCTGGTTGACCTGGATGTCGCCACCCGCGCGGAGCACCTGCACGTCGATCGAGTCGGCGCCCACGCGGGCGGCCTGCTCGGCGTCGTCGGCGACCCGCATGCGCGCGTTGATCGCGAGGCCGCCGTCGACCACGAGGCCGGCGCAGACCAGCAGCAGCAACGACATGCCCACGACGAACAGCGTGGCCATGCCTCGCTCCTCGCGCCGGCTCGCTGTGCCACTGCGCTCGCGCCCGCTCGCGGTGTCCATGCGCTCGCGCCCGCTCACTGTGTCCATGCGCTCGCGCCCGCTCGCTGTGTTCATCGGTTCGCGCCCGCTCACTGTGCTCATCGGTTCGCGCCCGCTCACTGTGTCCTCCGGTACGTGTCGAGGGGCGCCGAGCCGGTCACCGAGACCGGGACGGTGCCGCCGAGACCGATGAGACCGAGGTCGTCGACGGGGACGTCGCAGTGCACCTCGACCTCGACGATCCCGCCCGAGCGGAAGTCACCGGTGACGTTCGCGGTGCGGCAGTCCCAGAAGTCGTCGAGCTGGTCGGCCACGGTGGCGCGGGCCGAGACCCGGGCCGCGTCGAAGGAGCGCTCGAACGAGGCCGCACGGGCCGCGTCGCGCGCCGCCGCCTCGACGTCCGCCTCGACCGACACGAACCGGCCCCCGGCGATCACCAGCAGGGTGAAGAGCACCAGCACCGGGACCATCAGGACGACCTCGATGGCCACCGAGCCTCGCTCGTCGTCCAGTACCGAGCCTCGCTCGTCGCCCAACACCGAGCCTCGCTCGTCGTCCAGCACCGAGCCTCGCTCGTCGTCCAGCACCGAGCCTCGCTCGTCGTCCAGCACCGAGCCCCGCTCGTCGTCCAGCACCGAGCCCCGCTCGTCGTCCAGCACCGAGCCCTGTTCGTTCCGGGCCGTCACGGTGCCACGTCCGGCTCGAAGCGCTCGACCGGCCCCCGGACGGTCTCGCTGACCTCGACGATGTCGAGGAAGGGCACGATGCGCGGCGCGTGGCCCGTCACGACGGTCTCGACGACGTCGTCGCCGACCGGGCGGACCCGGACGACCGCGCCGGCGAGCATCCCGTCGCCCATGTCGTTGACGACCTGGTTGCCCTTCGCGACGCCCTGGTCGACGTCGCCGGTGACCCGTGCGACGCGGTTGGCCTCCCGCGCCGCCGCCGACGCGTACTCGTTGGCCAGGTAGATCAGAGCGAACTGGACGGTCACCACGATCATCCCCAGGAGCAGCGGCATGTAGAGGACCAGCTCGACCGAGCTGTAGCCCCCTTCACGCCGCGACCTGGAGTCGCGGGACCGCCGCCGCATCACTGTCGGCGGATCTCGTCCGAGATCTCGTTGGCCTCGCCGGTGAGCGCCGGCACGAGGATGGCCGCGATCAGTCCGCACACGCCGACGACGATGGCGGCGATGATGATCCACTCGACCGCGGACGCACCCCGCTCGTCGCGGGCCCGGTCGGCTCGGACGTCGAGGACCAGCAGCAGGTACCCGAGCGGCGTGGTCGGTGAGATGTCCTTCATGGTGACTCCGTTCGTGGGGGTTCGGGGGTCAGTACCCGACGACCTTGGCGATCGCGGGGTAGATCAGGAACAGCAGGAAGCCGACGCACAGCAGCAGCTGCGCGATCAGCATGGACTGGGACCGCTTCGCGGCCATGCTCTCCGCGTCGGCGAGCTCGCGCTGACGCATCGAGACCGCGCGGGCGGCGAGCGACTCGCGCACCTTGGCGCCGTCCTCGGCCACCAGGGCGAGCGCCGCGGCCAGGTCGCGCAGCTCCTCGACGGCCATCTGCTCGCCCAGGTCGCCCAGCGCGGCCCACGGCGTGATGCCCTGCAGCCGTGCTGTCTCCATCGTGTCGCGGATGCGGACCATCGCCCATCCCTCGCTCAGCCGCGACGCCGACGACAGCGCCTCGGGCACACCGCGTCCGCCGGCCAGGTTCATCGACACCAGGTCGAGGAACGCGCTGACGACGTGGCGGAACGCCTGACGGCGCTCCTTGGCGGTGCTGGACAGCTGCACCGTGGTGAGGACGAAACCGCCCACGGCACCGAAGATCGCGAGCCACAGGGGCACGACCGGGCTCA
>JALRKU010000019.1 GCA_023254755.1 Aeromicrobium sp.
ACCCCCTTCACGGTTTTCCAGATGGAGGCGATCAGGGCTTCGTTGAGCTCCAGGATCTGCTCCTGGTCCATGAAGCTCATCTCGATGTCCAGCTGGGTGAATTCCGGCTGGCGATCGGCCCGCAGGTCTTCATCGCGGAAGCAGCGGGCGATCTGGTAGTAGCGCTCCAGGCCGCCCACCATCAGCAGCTGCTTGAACAGCTGCGGGCTCTGCGGCAGGGCGTACCAGCTGCCGGGACGCAGACGGGCCGGCACCAGGAAGTCCCGCGCGCCCTCGGGCGTCGAGCGGGTCAGCGTCGGCGTCTCGACCTCGACGAAGTCGTGCTCGGCCAGCACCGCGCGGGCCGCCGCGTTGACCTTGGACCGCAGGCGGATCGCCTTCGCGGGACCGGAGCGCCGCAGGTCGAGGTAGCGGTACTTGAGGCGGGTCTCCTCGCCGACCTCGCCGGCGGAGGTCGCGTCGTCGATCGGGAACGGCAGCGGAGCCGACGCGCTGAGGATCTCGACGTCGTCGGCGACGACCTCGATCTCGCCCGTGGGGATCGCCGTGTTCTCGTTGCCCTCGGGGCGCTTCTGGACCGTGCCGACGACCTTGAGGCAGAACTCCGAGCGCAGCTGGTGCGCGACCTCCTCACGGACCACGACCTGCACGACGCCGCTCGCCTCGCGCAGGTCGATGAAGGCGACACCGCCGTGGTCTCGACGACGACCGACCCATCCGGCGAGGGTGACCTGGTCGCCGACGTCGGCGGCGGTCAGGGTTCCGGCGTCGTGGGTGCGGATCACGGGGTGGTCTCCTCGGTGGTGTCGGTCGTGACGAGTCGGGGTGCCAGGTCCTCGGCGGGCGGGAGCCACACGGACGGGTCGGCGTCGACCTGGTCGCCGCTGCGGATGTCCTTGACCTGGTGCGGCTGGTCCCCGGTCGCGGGGAACCAGACAAACGGTATGCCTCGCCGCTCGGCGTGGCGAATCTGCTGCCCCAGCTTCTGCGGGCGCGGGGCGACCTCGGTGGGGACGCCCCGCGACCGGAGCGCACGAGCGATCTCGGCGCTCGCGGGACGGGAGTCCTCGTCGAGCAACGTCACCAGCACCGCGGTCGGGACGGACCGGTCCGCGCGCAGGCCGTCGGCGAACAGCGGCGCGAGCAGGCGCGAGACCCCGAGCGAGATGCCGACGCCCGGGTAGGTGCTTCGGTTGTCGCGCGCCAGCTGGTCGTAGCGACCACCCGAGCAGATCGATCCGAGCTGCTCGTAGCCCGCCATGCGGGTCTCGAACACGGTGCCCGTGTAGTAGTCGAGTCCGCGGGCGATCCGCAGGTCCGCGGTGACCGTGACGCCCTCGGGCGCCGTGGCACCCTCGACGACCTGGCGCAGCTCCTCGAGGCCCTCGTCGAGCATCGGGTGCTCGACGCCGAGCGCTCGGACCTGCTCCACGAAGGACCCGTCGGGCGTGCAGATCTGCGCGACCGCGAGGCACAGCTCGGCCTGGCGCAGGTCGAGCCCGGCGTCGGTGCCGAGGAGCTCGATCACCTTCTCCCCCGGCAGCTTGTCGAGCTTGTCGACGACCCGCATGACCGCGGCGGGATCGGCCGCGCCGACGCCCAGGTAGAAGCCCTCGAGGAGCTTGCGATTGTTGACCTGGAGGGTGAGCGGCGGCACGGGCAGGCCGGCGAGCGCCTCGGCCATCACCTGCGCGACGTCGACGTCGGCGTGGAACGGGAGGGTGTCGCGGCCGACGATGTCGATGTCGGCCTGCGTGAACTCGCGGAAGCGACCCTGCTGGGGGCGCTCGCCGCGCCACACCTTCTGGATCTGGTACCGCCGGAACGGGAAGTCCAGGTCGTTCGCGTTCTCGACGACGTAGCGCGCGAACGGCACCGTCAGGTCGAAGTGCAGGGCGAGCGCGTCCTTCTCGGTCTCGTCGCCCTCGGCGGCGAGGCGTCGGACACCGTAGACCTCCTTGTCGATCTCGCCCTTGCGCAGGAGCTCGGAGACCGGCTCGACCGCCCGCGTCTCGATCGACGTGAAGCCGTGCAGCTCGAACGTGCGCCGCAGGTGGTCGAGGACCCGCTGCTCCACGATCCGCTCGGCCGGCAGGTACTCGGGGAATCCGCTCAGCTTCGCCATGTCAGCCCCTCCCCGGAAGATCCATGGTGTGGAGACGCTGACCTGGCGTCCTCACGGGGCCCTCGCTGCGCTCGGCCATGTCAGCCCCTCCCCGGGAGATCCATGGTGTGGAGACGCTGACATGGCGTCCTCACGGTGCCCTCGCTGCGCTCGGCCATGTCAGCCCTCCAGCTCGGCGAGGAACGGGTTGGTGGCGCGCTCCCGGCCGATCGAGGTCTGCGGGCCGTGGCCGGGCAGCACCACGACGTCGTCGGGCAGCGGCAGGACGCGCTCCCTCAGGCTGTCGAGCATCGCGTCGTGCGAGCCGCCGGTGAGGTCCGTGCGGCCGATCGACCCGGCGAACAGGAAGTCACCGCTGAACATCACCTGCGACACGGGCTCGGGACCGTCGTAGTCGACGCGGTAGTACACGGTTCCGGGCGTGTGACCCGGCACGTGGTCGACCGTGATGCTCAGGCCGTCGACCTCGATCACGGCGCCGTCGACCGCGTCGCGCACGTCGGCGGGCTCGACGAACTCCGGCAGGTCGACCAGGTTCAGCTGGTGACGCAGCATCGCGGCCGACTCGTTCGAGATCGCCGCCATCGGGTCGGACAGCAGGTGGCGGTCGGCCGGGTGGATCCAGACGGGGCAGTCGTACTCCGCCGCGACGTCCTGCGCGGTCCACATGTGGTCGAAGTGCCCGTGGGTCACGAGCACGGCCAGCGGCTTCAGGTTGTGCTCGCGGACCACCTGATGGACGCCGTCGACCGCGTCCATCCCGGGGTCGATGATCGCGCAGCCCGTGCCGGGGCCGCGCGACACGAAGTAGCAGTTGGCCTGCAGCGGACCTGCGGGGAACGAGGTGAGGAGCACGACCGACAGGGTACGCGGGCCCGCTGGGGAGCGACCCGACGACCGTCGCGGCGAGCGGCTCATAGACTGTCGGCCATGAGCGAGCGTCAGCGAGCGACGAGTCCCGCGGGGACCTGCGTCATGCCCCGTACCGTGCACGGCCCGGCGGGGTGTGAGGCATGACCGACGGCGCCACGCACGAGTGGGGACGGATCGACGCCGAGGGCAACGTGTTCGTGCGCACCGCCGACGGCGAACGACAGATCGGCCAGTGGCAGGCGGGCACGCCCGAGGAGGGCCTGGCGATGTACGCGCGTCGCTACGAGGGCCTGGTCGCCGAGGTCGAGCTGCTGGAGCAGCGGCTGAAGGGCGGCGCCGTCTCGCCCGACGACGCCATCAAGGCGATGGCCAAGGTCCGCGACCAGGTCACGGCCGGCGAGGTCCTGGGCGATCTGGTCGCGGTCGCGACGCGTCTCGACGCGCTCGAGCCGCAGATCGAGGCGGCTCGCGAGGAGCGCGCCAAGGCCAAGGCGGCACGGACCGCGGAGGCCGAGGAGGGCAAGAACCGCATCGTCGCCGAGGCCGAGACGATCGCCGCCGGCACCGACTGGCGCAAGGGCGCCGACCGCCTGCGCGAGCTGCTCGACGAGTGGAAGGCGCTCCCCCGGCTGAGCAAGTCCGCCGACGACGCCCTCTGGCACCGCTTCAGCTCGGCGCGCACGCAGTACACCCGGGCGCGCAAGCACCACTTCGGTGAGCTGTCCGTCCAGCGCGAGGCAGCGGCCAAGGTCAAGGAGAAGCTGATCGCCGAGGCCGAGGCGCTCTCCACCTCGACCGACTGGGGTCCCACGGCGGGCCGCTACCGCGACCTGATGGCGCAGTGGAAGAAGGCCGGCTCGGCCCCCCGCAACGTCGAGGACAAGCTCTGGAAGCGGTTCCGCGCCGCCCAGGACGTGTTCTTCCAGGCACGCGACGAGTCGAACAAGGCGCTCGACGCCGAGTACGAGGTCAATGCCGAGAAGAAGGTCGAGATCCTCGCCGACGCCGAGAAGCTGCTGCCGATCACCGACGTCGACGCGGCCCGGAAGGCGTGGCACGACATCGCCGATCGGTGGGAGGCGGCCGGCAAGGTGCCGCGCGCCCGCATGTCCGAGCTCGAGGGCCGCATCCGCAAGGTCGAGCAGGCCATCCGCGCGGCCGGCGAGCAGGAGTGGAAGCGCACCGACCCGGAGAAGTCGGCTCGTGCCGACGACATGGTGTCCAAGCTCGAGCGCGCGATCACCGAGACCGAGGAGAAGCTCGCTAAGGCCCAGGCCGCCGGCGACGCCAAGAAGGTCAAGGACCTCGAGTCCACCCTCGCCGGCCACCGCTCGTTCCTGGAGATGGCCCAGAAGGCCCAGGCCGACTACTCCTGAGACCCCCCCCCGCTGACGAGTCACTGGTTTCCGCTGA
>JALRKU010000104.1 GCA_023254755.1 Aeromicrobium sp.
GGATCAGGCAGGCGATCACCCGCTCAATCGCCGACCAGGATGCCGGTGGGCGGCACCTCGCCGACCATCTCGTAGCCGAGGAGCCGGGTGAGTCGGCGGGCGAGGCGTTGGCGCAGCATGGCGACACCCTAGGGCCCGGCCGCCCCGTGTGATCCCGACCACGCAGCATCTACGATGCAGGGGTGAGCCCCCTCCGTGCCGCGTCGCTGCTGATCGTCGCCCTCGGCCTGTCCGCCTGCGGCGGCGTGCACCCCGGTGCCGCCGCGGTCGTCGACGGGCGGGTGATCTCGATGGAGACGCTCGACCGCACCGCCGACGTCTACTGCCTCGTCACCGCCCGGTCCGCGCAGCAGGGTGCGCAGCAGGTCGACAACGCCCAGGTGCGGCGCCAGGCGGCCAACGACCTGGTGATGCACCAGGTGGCTCGCAAGGTCGTCGAGGAGCGCGGCATCACGGTCGACCCCACCCTGACCGAGCTCCCGGCCTCGCAGGTCGAGAGCATCCGTGCCGCGTTCGGCGACGACGCCGACGAGGTCGTGACGGTCTTCCGTCGCAGCCAGCGGCTGTACGCCGAGCTGATCGCGATCGGAGCCGACGAGACGGGACGGACGCCCAACCAGGACATCCTCGACCCGCTCGCACAGGCCGGCCAGCAGGCCGTGCTCGACGCCTACCCGACCTACGACGTCACGTTCGCGTCGCGGCTCGGGCTGTCCGACGACGGCCAGCCCGACGGTGGTGTCGGGTCGTTGTCGGTGCCGGGTCCGGGAGACGAGAAGGCGACGCCGCCGTCCGGTCCCGTCGGCTGCAGTGCCTGACGTGCCCGACGGCGCGCGGCCCGGCGAGGCGTTCGTCGAGCTGGTCGCGGTGATGGACCGCTTGCGGCGCGAGTGCGCGTGGACGCAAGAGCAGACGCACGCCTCGTTGGCGCGGTACCTGCTCGAGGAGGCGCACGAGACGCTCGACGCGCTCGAGTCCGGCGACTCCGAGCACCTGCGCGACGAGCTCGGCGACCTGCTGATGCAGGTGGTCTTCCACGCCCGCATCGCCGAGGAGGGCTACGCTGGTTCCGGCGGAGGCTGGGACGTCGACGACGTGGCACGGGCGATCACCGCCAAGCTGGTGCGTCGCAACCCGCACGTCTTCGGCGAGGGCACGGCCCGCACCCCGGAGGAGATCGACGCCGCGTGGCAGGCGGTCAAGGCCACGGAGGAGCCGCGCTCGTCGGTCCACGACGGCATCCCGTCGACCCTCCCGGCGCTGGCCCGGGCCGACAAGGTGCTGAAGCGCCTCGGCGACCCGGCCGTCGAGGGCGACGACCTCGGCAGCCGCCTGCTCGCCCTCGTCGCCGAGGCCAGGGCGCAGGGGGTCGACGCCGAAGCGGCGCTGCGTCGCAGGATCGCCGAGCTGGGCTGAGCGGTCAGTGGTGGTCGATCACCTCGATCGCCGTCCCGTTGTACACGATCGACGGATGCGGACGTCGACGAGGACGTCCTGGAGCTCGTTGGGTTCCAGCTCGGTCGACGGAGATCACGGCATCCCCGTGGTGTGTGCCGTGCCGTCGCGCTCCTCGAACGTGCCGCCGTTCTCGGTGGCCACCATCATCCGGACGATCGGGCCGCCTTCTCGGCCCACTCCAAGGCTGGTGGGGCGACCGCCTGGGTTTCCGTCTATCCGGTGCGGGCGAGAGGTGTGGTGCCGGTGGTGAACTGCCTGGTGTCGGGGTCGATGACGAGGGCGCCGCGGTGGACCGCCCTGTGGCAGCGGGGGCACAGGCCGATCAGATTGTTCAGGTCGGTTGGTCCGCCGTCGGACCAGTAGATGATGTGGTGCACATGGATGATGGGTGATCGGCATCCGGGTCCGGCGCAGGTGTGGTGTTGTCGGGCGTTGACCGCCTTGCGTTGATGCTTGGTGGCGAGTCTGCGGGTGTGTCCGACGTCGAGGACGGCGTGGGGTCCGTGGGTCATCAGCGGGGTGATGTCGGATTCGCAGATCAGCTCCTGCAACGCGGTGTTGGGGAGGGTGCCGAAGCCGAGCAGGTGGGCGGTGCCGGCCGGGCTGGTGATGTCGGTGGCGTCGACGGTGATGGTCAGGTGGGGCCGGATGCCCTGGTCCTCGGGCAACCCCGATCGCAGCACGCCGTCGAGGAGGGTCTCGAGGGCGTCGACGCGGCGTTGGGCGGTGGTGCGGGGGTCGTCGGCGCCGGTGGGTGCGGACATCGACGTCAGCAGGGTCGTGAGCTTGGCGCCGGTGGTGGCGTTGAGGAACCCGGTCAGGTGCCAGCCCTCGCCCACGGGCGTGAGCTTGACGTCCTCGCGCTCCATGCCCTTGATCCAGGCTTGTTCGAGGGCGTCGGGGTAGACGGCGTCGCGGAGCTGGCGGACGATGCCGTGCAGGTCGGCGGGTTCGGCGACTGCTGCGACGTGGATCAGCTCGTGCAGACACCCGCGGGTGGGTTCGATCCCGGCGTGCTTGACCGCGTAGGTGAACTGTCGCAGATGAGCCAGCGAGATCGACACGTCGTCCAGCTCAGGCAGCACGCGCAGGGTGTGGCCGGCGGCGAGCAGGGAGCCGGCCGCGCTGGTGTCGAGGCGCAGCACTCCACGCAGCCAGGCCCGGGGTGATGAGTAGCCCTCGGTCTCGTGGTCGAGCTGGTCGACCATCTCGGCGACCAGCTGGGCCTGCGCGACCTCGATCGCGTTCTTGGCTTCTTGCAGAGCACGCAGTGCGTCGGTGGTCGGGGCGTAGGTGTCGAGCAGGTCTGCGGTGTCCCGCAGCCGTCGTGACAGCGCCCCCGAACTCATGATGACAGTCTATCGAAAAGATGTTCGATAGACCAGGGGTGAAGTGACGTTTCTGTCTGGAATCGCAGTCTCTATCTCCCCTCGAGCCACATCCCGTGGTACGCCCGACCAGCGGACCCTGGTCCCCCGCTTCATCCACAGCCCTGTCGCGAACCGGGTGAGGGCTTGAGCGAGCCCATCACCGCACCACCTCGCCCACGGCCGCCTGGCGAGCGAGTGTCGGCGAGCCCGAGGCGAGGTCGGGAGCGTCACCACTAGGCTGAGGGCGCACATCACGACCACCTGCGCGACAGCGCGACGAGGAGCATCAGTGGCACGCATCGAGGCCGTCGGAGCACGAGAGATTCTGGATTCGCGGGGCAACCCGACCGTCGAGGTCGAGGTGGCCCTCGAGGACGGCACGATCGGGCGGGCCGCAGTGCCGTCGGGTGCGTCGACCGGCCAGTTCGAGGCGGTCGAGCTCCGCGACGGCGGCGACCGGTACCTGGGCAAGGGCGTCCAGAAGGCCGTCAAGGCGGTCAACACGACGATCGCCGATGCCCTCGTGGGCGTCGACGCCGACGAGCAGCGCGTCGTCGACGACACGATGCTGCAGCTCGACGGCACCGACAACAAGGCCACGCTGGGCGCCAACGCGATCCTCGGCGCGTCCCTGGCGGTCGCCAAGGCCGCGGCCGAGTCGGCGAACCTGCCGCTGTTCCGCTACGTCGGCGGCCCCAACGCCCACGTGCTGCCCGTGCCGATGATGAACATCCTCAACGGCGGATCGCACGCGGACTCCAACGTGGACATCCAGGAGTTCATGATCGCTCCGGTGGGGGCGCCGTCATTCCGCGAGGCGCTGCGCGAGGGC
>JALRKU010000182.1 GCA_023254755.1 Aeromicrobium sp.
GTGGCTGAGCATCGTCCAGTCGCGGCGCGGGAACAGCGCACCGACCGCGTGCTCGGTCTTGACCGGGTCCTTCAGCGTGGCGGCGTCGACCCAGCCGAACCGGCCGACGAGCCGGGCGAAGTGGGTGTCGACCGTGATGCCCGGGACGTCGAACGCGTTGCCCAGCACGACGTTGGCCGTCTTGCGGCCCACGCCCGGCAGCGTGACGAGGTCCTCGAGCCGCGGCGGCACCTGACCGTCGAACCGCTCGACGAGGGCGGCCGACAGGCGCAGGACGCTGTCGGTCTTGGCGCGGAAGAAGCCGGTGCTGCGGATGATCTCCTCGACCGCGGTGCGATCGGCTGCCGCGAGGGCCGCGGCGTCGGGGTACGCCGCGAACAGCACCGGCGTGACCGCGTTGACCCGACGGTCGGTCGTCTGGGCCGACAGGACCGTGGCCACCAGCAGCTCGAACGGATCGGTGAAGTCGAGCTCGCAGCCGGCCTCGGGGTAGGTCTCGGCCAGCACCCGGTGGATGCGCCGTGCACGCCGGACCAGCGCCGTGTCGGGTTTCTCGACGTTCGACGCGCGGGGCACCGGACCAGCCTACGGCGGCACGCGGACAGGCCGATGGTGTCGCTCTGTCGCCCTCGGGACCTCACGTGTGGGAAACTTGCCCGGGTTGTGATCTTCACGACGACGCTGAGCGAAGGACGGGACGTGAGCGACGAGGTTCTGCGGCAGGCGCCGCTGTTCGCTGGTCTGGACGACGACGCGGCCGGTGCGCTGGCGTCCTCGATGGCCGACGGCACGCTCCGGCGTGGCGAGGTGCTGTTCAACGAGGGCGACGCGGGTGACCAGCTGTACGTCGTGATCGACGGCAAGGTCAAGCTCGGTCGCACGTCGCCCGACGGTCGCGAGAACCTGCTGGCGATCCTCGGCCCCGGACAGATGTTCGGCGAGCTGTCGTTCTTCGACCCCGGGCCGCGCTCGGCCACCGCCACCGCGGTCACCGAGGTCGAGCTCCGCAGCCTCGGCCACGACGCGCTGAGCCCCGTGCTCGAGGCGCACCCCGAGGTCGCGAAGGCGCTCCTGCACCAGCTGGCCGGCCGGCTGCGCCGCACCAACGAGGTGGTCGGCGACCTGGTGTTCTCCGACGTCCCCGGCCGCGTCGCCAAGGCGCTGCTCGACCTCGCGTCACGCTTCGGTCGCCGCGCCGACGACGGCATCCACGTCAACCACGACCTCACGCAGGAGGAGCTGGCCCAGCTGGTCGGCGCGTCCCGCGAGACGGTCAACAAGGCGCTCGCCGACTTCGCCTCGCGCGGCTGGCTGCGCCTCGAGCCGCGCTCCGTGGTCATCCTCGACCTCGAGCGGCTCCAGCGACGCTCCCGCTAGCTCGGGGGTCGAGGGCAGGTCACTCGAGGGTCAGGCCGACCGCACCGAGCGACCAGTCCCACACCCGGGTGGCCTCCCCGGCGTCCCGGAACGGGGCGAACGGCTCCTGCTCGGCCGCCGGTCCGCCGAGGTGGCCCGGTCCGCTCGGACCGAACATCAGGCCCCCCGCCGACGGTGCGGTCGACGCGAGCAGCGCCGGGTAGGCAGCCGACTCGGCGGTGCCGAGCAGCACGCCGCGCCGTGACAGCCAGCCGATGACGCGCCGGCTCATCGGCGTGCGCGAGCGTCCCAGCTCCGAGCGCGCCGCCAGCAGGCTGGTCGGCGCGACGCCGGGATGCGACAGGTTGCTCGAGACGCCCCAGCCGCCGGCGCCGCTGCGCCGGTCGAGCTCGAGCGCGAACAGCCCGAACGCGATCTTCGACTGCCGGTAGGCGTCCATGCCGCGGTACGACGACTCCCAGTTCAGGTCGTCCCAGTTCACGGTCCCCCGCTGTGCCGCGATGCTGACCTGCGACGTCACGCGCGCCGAGCCCGCGCGCAGCAGCGGCATCAGGTGGGCGACCAGCGCCACGTGGGCCAGGTGGTTGGTGCCGGTCTGCACCTCGAACCCGTCGGTGGTCACCTGGCGGTCGGGCGGCGTCATCACGCCCGCGTTGTTGACGAGCAGGTGGATCGGGCGGCCCTCGTCGAGCAGCTCGGTGCCCAGCCGGGCGATCGACTCCAGCGACGAGAGGTCCACGTCGCGCAGGACGACCTCGGCGTCGGGGGCGACCTCGCGGATCGAGGCGACGGCCGCCTCGCCCTTGTCGCGGTTGCGCACGGGGAGGACGAGCTCGGCTCCGGCGCCGGCCAGGTGGCGGGCGATCCGCAGGCCGATGCCGTCGCTGCCGCCGGTGAGGACGGCGCGGCGACCAGTGAGGTCGGGCAGGTCAGGAGGGGTGATGTCTCGGCTCATGACTCGAGCCTGCACCGGCGGCGGTCCCGTATCCACGGATCGTCGATCCGTGGATACGGGACGCCGGACGCGGTAGGAAGGACCCGTGATCGACCGAGCCGGACTGGCGGCCTTCCTGCGCTCGCGGCGCGAGGCGCTGCAGCCCGAGGACGTCGGCCTGCCCCGCGGCCGGCGACGACGCACGGCCGGGCTGCGGCGCGAAGAGGTCGCTGCGCTCTGCCACATGTCGACCGACTACTACGCGCGCATCGAGCGCGAGCGGGGCCCGCAGCCGTCGGAGCAGATGCTCGCGTCCATCGCGCAGGGACTGCACCTGTCGCTCGACGAGCGCGACCACGTCTTCCGCCTCGCGGGGCACCAGCCCCCGCCACGGGCCGGCGGGGGCGAGCACGTGGGTCCCGGACTGCTGCGCATCTTCGACCGGCTCGCGCCCGACACGGCGGCCGAGATCGTCACCGAGCTCGGCGAGACCCTGCGCCAGACCTCGCTCGGCGTCGCCCTCACCGGGGACCTCACGCAGTTCACCGGCCCCCGGCGCAGCCTCGGCGTCCGCTGGTTCACCGACCCGGCGCAACGCGACCGGTACGCGCCGGAGGACCACGCCTTCCTCTCCCGGCTGTTCGCCTCGGGCCTGAGATCCGTCGTGACCCTCCGCGGCCCGGGATCCCGCGCGGCCGGGTACGCGGACCTGCTGCTCGAGCGCAGCGCCGAGTTCCGCGAGCTCTGGGACACCCACGAGATCGGCCTGCGACCGGAGTCGACCAAGCGCTTCGTCCATCCCACGGTCGGCCGCCTCGACCTGGCGTGCCAGTCCCTCGTCGACCCGGAGGAGGGCCACCACCTGCTGGTCTACACCGCGGTGCCCGGGAGCGAGAGCGCCGAGAAGCTGCAGCTGCTCTCCGTGGTGGGCGACCCCGCCTGGTCCGCCCCCTCCGGTCCCAGCCCGTCCGGTCCCGTCTAGTTGTGATGCCCAGCCAGGTTGTCCAACCTGGTGATGGGTGCGAGCT
>JALRKU010000184.1 GCA_023254755.1 Aeromicrobium sp.
CCTCAATGACATTCATAATCATACCCAACATCTTCTGCATAGCCTGCGCCTTATTCTTAGCAGACTCCTCACCATCAGCAATCCGCCCGCCAGCGGCACGGCAGGATCGCTGACGCTCAAGTTGACGGCAGACGGCACGGCCCGCACGATCACCTGGGGCGCGTCCGTCAAGTGGCCCGGAGGCACGGCCCCCACGCTGACCTCGGCGTGCAGTGGACGGATGTCGGCCAGTCCGCGGCCGTCGATGCGGATCTTGTCGCGCAGGACGCGCTCGCGCACGACCGTCTTGGTCAGCGACCGCAGGGCGGCGCCGATCTCCTTCTCGCGACCCTCGAACTGCGCGCCGATCTTGTCGAGCACGTCGGCCTTGATCTCGGCCTCGCGGGCCTCGCGGTCGGCCTTGTAGACGATCGTCATGGCCTCGGCCAGGTCGGCCTTGGCGATCTGCACGGCCTGGAACACGTCGTCCTCGTAGTCGAGGAAGATCGGGAACTCCTGCACCGGCTTGGCGGCGACCGACGCGAGCTGCGCCTGCGCCTCGCAGAGCTGCTTGATGAAGGCCTTGGCGGCGTCGAGGCCCTGGGCCACGACCTCCTCGGTGGGAGCGACGTCGCCGCTCTGCACCAGGTTCCAGGTCTCCTCGGTCGACTCGGCCTCGACCATCATGATCGCGACGTCGCCGGTGTCGGTGACGCGGCCGGCGACGACCATGTCGAAGACCGCGTTCTCGAGCTGGCTGTGCGTCGGGAAGCCGACCCACTGGCCGTCGATCAGCGCGACGCGGGTGGCGCCGACCGGGCCGCTGAACGGCAGACCCGAGATCTGGGTGGAGGCCGACGCGGCGTTGATCGCCAGCACGTCGTACGGAGTGTCGGGGTTGAGCGCCAGGACCGTGATGACGACCTGGACCTCGTTGCGCAGACCCTTCTTGAAGGTCGGACGCAGCGGACGGTCGATCAGGCGGCAGGTGAGGATCGCGTCCTCGCTCGGCCGGCCCTCACGACGGAAGAACGAGCCGGGGATGCGGCCCGCGGCGTACATGCGCTCCTCGACGTCGACCGTGAGCGGGAAGAAGTCGAAGCCCTCGCGGGGGTGCTTGCCGGCCGTGGTGGCCGACAGGAGCATGGTGTCGTCGTCGAGGAAGGCCGACACCGAGCCGGCGGCCTGGCGAGCCAGGAGGCCGGTCTCGAAGCGCACCTTGCGCTGACCGAAGGTGCCGTTGTCGATGATGGTCTCGACGGAGTGCACGTCGTTGGACATGGATGTCCCTTCTGCAGGCGATGGCCTGCATCGTTCGGGACGAGGTCCAGATCTCCGCGATGGGCGTGTGCCGGAGTGTCCGGCGGCCCTGGTCGTGGCCGGTCTTCGATCGAGGCCCTCGGGACGCTTCCCGGGAGCCACTACCGAGGACCGCTCTGGATGACCTCGTCGTGGGATGGGGTGTTCAGTTGTGGAAGGAGGCGGCCACCCGGTGGGTGACCGCCTCCCGAAGCCTCAGCGGCGCAGACCGAGTCGCTCGATGAGCGAGCGGTAGCGCTCGATGTCGTTCTTCTGCAGGTAGTTCAGCAGGCGACGACGCTGGCCGACGAGCAGCAGGAGTCCACGACGGCTGTGGTGGTCGTGCTT
>JALRKU010000229.1 GCA_023254755.1 Aeromicrobium sp.
ACGAACAGGACCGTGCGGCCCTCGTCGCGCAGCGACTTCACGTGACCGAGCAGCGACTGCTTGAGCGCCGGGTTCACGCCGGCCATCGGCTCGTCGAGCATGATCAGCTCCGGGTCGACCATCAACGCGCGCGCCATCTCCAGCAGCTTGCGCTGGCCGCCCGAGAGCGATCCGGCGAAGTCCTCGCGCTTGGCGTCGAGCTTGAAGCGGGCGAGCAGGTCGTCGGCACGGACGGTGTTCTCGTCCTCCTGGCTCTGCCACAGCCCGCGGAACGCCGCCGACCAGAACTTCTCGCCACGCTGGCCGGTGGCACCGAGGCGCATGTTCTCGATGACCGTCAGCTTGGCCAGGACCTTGGTGAGCTGGAAGGTGCGCACCATCCCGGCGCGCGCGACCTTGTAGGCCGGCACCTTGGCCAGCGGCTGGCCGTTGAACGACCAGTCGCCGGTATCGGGCTGGTCGAAGCCGGTGAGCAGGTTGAACAGCGTCGTCTTGCCTGCGCCGTTCGGCCCGATCAGCGCGGTGATGACGCCGCGCTGGATCTCGATGTGCTCGACGTCGACGGCCTTGAGACCGCCGAACGTGCGCGTGATGTTGCTGCCCTTGACGATCGGGTCGGGCTTGGCCGCCCCGGGGTCGTTGGGCACGGACTCGAGTGCTGCCACGGCAGCGCTCGTGCTGGTGTTCGTGATGTCAGCGGGCATCGATCGCGATCTCCCTTCGGTCGCCGAAGATCCCCTGGGGTCGGAAGATCATCAGCAGCATGAGTCCTGCGCCCAGGACGATGAAGCGGACGAGGCTGGACTGGGTGTCGGTCATCAGCCAGGTCGGCATGATCGGGTCGTCGCCCGACGTCAGCTGGCCGAAGATCGACCCGAGGCCGGCGATGAGGAACCAGAACAGCACCGACCCGACGACCGGTCCGAGCACCCGCGCCGCGCCACCGATGAGCAGCGCCGCGTAGGCGTAGAACGTGAAGGTCGTGTTGAAGTCGGTCGGGACGGCCGAGCCCTGCTTGAGCACGTGGAACAGACCGGCGATGCCGCCGAACACGCCACCGAGGATCAGGGCCTGCATCTTGTAGGCGAAGACGTTCTTGCCCAGCGAGCGGACCGCGTCCTCGTCCTCGCGGATCGAGCGGAGCACGCGGCCCCACGGGCTGCGCATCAGCGCCCACACGATGAGGCAGGCGATCGCCACCAGGATCCAGCCGACCGTCAGCGACCACAGGTCGTTGCGGCTCCACGACACGATTCCCAGGTCCAGAGGGCCGCCGTAGGGGTTCATGTCGCGGAACGGCTTGACGAAGCCGGTGAGGCCGTTGGATCCGCCGAAGACGTCCTTGGTCTCGACCGCGCCCAGGATGAGGCGGATGATCTCCGAGGATGCGATCGTGACGATCGCGAGGTAGTCGGCCCGGAGTCGAAGCGTCGGGACGCCCAGCACGAGGGCCAGCAGCACCGAGGCGACCAGTCCGATGACGATGCCGACGAAGAACGGCAGGTCGTAGGTGACGACGGCGGTCGCGAGGCCGAAGCCGGCGACGGCCATGAACCCGGCCTGTCCGAAGTTGAGCAGTCCGGTGTAGCCGAAGTGCACGTTGAGGCCGATCGCGGCAAGGGCGAAGACGATGGCCTGCGGGCCGAGCGCCTGCGACAGCGCGGCGTCGATAACTTGCATGATGTCCATGTCAGCCCCTCATCCGATCCGCTGGGCGCGGCCCAGGATGCCTTGTGGTCTGACGAGCAGGATCAGGATCAGCACCACCAGGGCGCCGACGTTCTTGATCGAGTCGGGGACCGGCTGGTAGCCGAAGATCGTGATGGTCGGGGCCACCTCGACGAACAGGCCGATGATCAGCGAACCGACCAGCGCGCCCCAGATCGTGCCGAGGCCGCCGAGGGTGACGGCCGCGAAGATCAGCAGGAGCAGGTTGAAGCCCATGACGAAGCTGACCTGCTGGTCGATGCCGTAGAGGACTCCGGCCAGGCCCGTGAGCGCGGTGCCGAGCACCCAGACCTGGGTGATGACGCCGTCGACCCGCATGCCCGACGAGGCGGACAGCGCGGGGTTGTCGGACACGGCGCGCATGGCCTTGCCGAGTCGGGTGCGTGCCATCGCGACGCAGACGACGGTGATGACGACGATGCAGATGAGGATCGTCGCGATCTCCTTGTCGGCGATGCGCACCGGGCCCCACACGTGCGGCGCCTGCGCGACGTACTCGGTGTACGAGCGGCGCGACCCGCCGAAGCCGTACTGGAAGATGCTGCGCAGCAGGAGCGCGAAGCCGATCGAGACGATCATCATGGCGATGAGGCCGGTGCCGCGGTGCCGCAGCGGCCCCCACAACAGCTTGTCCTGCGCGTAGCCGAACGCTCCTGACACCACGACCGCCAGCAGGCCGGCCACGATGACCGGGAGTCCCAGAGCGTGGTTGAGCACGAACGCCGCGATGGCGCCGAAGGTGACGAGCTCGCCGTGGGCGAAGTTGGTCAGGCCGGTCGTGCCGAAGATCAGCGAGAGGCCGAGGCCGGCCAGCGCGATGATGAGGCCGAGCTTGAGGCCCTTGACGAGCGCCTGGGCGAACCGGTCGACGAATCCGACCGTGGTGCCCTCGACGACGCCGATCTGGAACTGCACGTTCGTCGCGCCCTCGAGGAAGACGTTGATGTCCTTCTCGGTGGCCGCGCCGCCCGACAGCTCGACGCCGTCGGGCAGTGAGCCCTTGTCGAGGACGACCTTGTACTTGCCGCCTCCCTCGATGGGGATGAAGGCTCGTCCCTCGGCATCGGTGGTCGCGGATCCGACCTCCGTGCCGCTCGAGGTCTCGACCGACAGGGTCACGCCTGGCACGGGTTCTCCGGCACTGGTGGCGGTCTTCTTCGAGCTGTCGATCAGGGTGACGGCGACGTAGTACTCGCTGTCCGGCGGCTGGGCCGCGGCGCTCGTCGGGGTCGGCTCGCTGGGGCTGGGTGTCTCCTCCGCGGAGGCGGCACCCGGGGCCAGCATGAGCATCCCGACCAGCAGCGCTGCCAGCAGCGCGACGGGTCGTCGGTGCACGTGGAGCTCCTGGTTGATGTGATGGTGCGAGGGGGCCGGTGGACCCCCTGTTCCGGGGGACGATACCCCCCGATCTGTGTCAGCCGTGTGACAACGGGCATCTCTTTTGTTGACGCGAACCACAATTCGTTCGGGTCGCTGAGGGGCAGCGGCGTCGAGGTCCCGAGGCGGCGTAGGGTGGTGCCCCGAGCGCGGACCTGCCTGGGCCGCACCGACAGGAGCACGATGTCCTCGCGAGCACAGATCACGATCCGCGACGCGGACCGCGAGGACGCTGCTGCGCTCGTCGCGCTGTGGTCCGAGTGCGCGGCGTCGGGTCAGGACGAGGGCTCCGAGGCGTTCACGCAGCAGTCGCTGTGGCGCGAGCCCGAGGTGGCCGAGGCGGCATCGGCGATCGACCTCAACCTGAACCTGCCCGACAAGCGCATCCTCGTCGCGCTCGCCGACGGCGAGATCATCGGCGCCACCGTGTGCGACGTGCGCACGCTGACGCCGCTGTCGATGACCATGGTCCTGCTCGTCACCGAGATCCAGGTGTCGCCGCGGTTCCGCCGGCGCTCCGTGGCCTCAACGCTGCTGTCGGCCGTCGCGGACTACGGCGACGAGAAGGGGTGCGAGATCGTCATGGCCTCGATCCCCGCCCACGCTCGCGAGCCACACCGCTACCTGACCAAGCTCGGCTTCAACCAGATCGCCGTGCTGCGCGCCATCAGCGCCTCCAAGCTGCAGTCACGGCTGAGCGGCCGCGCCGTCAACTCGCGCGACACCGGCAAGCTGATCGCCGTGCGCCGCACCCTCCGCCGCCGCCAGCGCGCCCTGTGACCCGCTGACGAGTCACTGGTTCCCGCTGACGAGTCACTGGTTTCTGCTGGCGAGTCACTGGTTTCTGCTGACGAGTCACTGACGTGAGTCACGGGCTCGTTCGAGGTCCGCAAAGGGGCTCGACGCTGACTGTGGCGGTGTCACCGGCGGGCACTAGGGTCGAGGGGTGGACCGACTCCTGCTGATCGACGGTCACTCGGTGGCCTACCGAGCATTCTTCGCCCTGCCTGTCGAGAACTTCTCGACCACCACCGGCCAGCACACGAACGCGGTGTTCGGGTTCACCTCGATGCTCATCAACGTCCTGCGCGACGAGGCGCCGACCCACGTCGGTGTCGCGTTCGACGTGTCGCGGCAGACCTTCCGCACCGAGCAGTACGCCGAGTACAAGGGCAACCGGTCCAAGTCACCGCAGGAGTTCTCGGGTCAGATCCCGCTCATCAAGGACGTCTGCTCCGCGCTCGGCATCACCACCTTCGAGAAGCCCGGCTTCGAGGCCGACGACGTGATCGGCACCCTCACCACACAGGCCGCCGACGCGGGGATGGAGGTGCTCATCTGCACCGGCGACCGCGATGCGTTCCAGCTCGTCACCGACCGCACCACGGTGCTGTACCCCAAGAAGGGTGTCTCCGACCTCGCCCGTATGACCCCGGCCGCCGTCGAGGAGAAGTACGGCGTCACGCCCGAGCACTATCCCGAGATCGCCGCACTCGTGGGCGAGACGAGCGACAACCTGCCCGGAGTGCCCGGCGTCGGCCCCAAGACCGCCGCCAAGTGGATCAACTCCTACGGCTC
>JALRKU010000311.1 GCA_023254755.1 Aeromicrobium sp.
CCTGACGTGGCGGTCGCGCTCTCCCTGCTGTCCGCCCTGGCGTACGGCGTCTCGGACTTCCTCGGCGGCATCTTCGCCAAGAAGGCGACCCCGTGGCAGGTGGCGGTCGTGGGGCAGGGGTCCTCGTCGGTCTGCGCCGTCGCCGTCACGACCGTGCTGGGCTGGCACGCGTCGTCGGGAGACCTCGCGGCCGGCGCGATCGCCGGCATCGGCGGCGGCGCCGGGGTCGCGTTCCTGTACCGCGGCCTCGCGACCGCGCGGATGAGCGTCGTCGCCCCGCTGTCGGCCGTCGGCGCCGCGCTGCTGCCGGTCGCGATCGGTCTGCTCACCGGGGAGCGACCGAACGCGCTCGCCGTCGCCGGCATCGTGGTGGCGTTCCCCGCGATCGCGCTGATCTCGTGGGTCACCGACGACGACCCGGCGCATCGCGGCGGGGTGGTCGACGGCGTCGTGGCCGGCCTGGGCTTCGGCGTGCTCTTCACGTTCCTGGGCAGGGCGTCCGACGACTCCGGGCTGGCGCCCCTGGCGATGTCGCAGCTGACGTCGGTGGTCACCGTCATCGCGATGGCCGTCGCGCTGCGCCAGACCTGGCTCCCCCGTGACCGCGACGCCTGGCGGGCCGCCGTCATGGGCCCCCTCGGGGCCGGCGCGCAGGGCGCGTTCCTCTACGCGACGCACCACGGCCTGCTCAGCGTCGTGTCGGTGATCTCGTCGCTGTACCCGGCGTCGACCGTGCTCCTCGCCGCCGTGCTGCTGCGCGAGCGCATCCAGCGCCTCCAGGGCATCGGACTGGCCCTCGCCACCGTCTCGGTGTCCCTCGTAGCCCTGGCGTGACGAGCAGCGCTACTTCAGGAACTTGGAGGTCGAGCGGTCCTTGAGCGGCTTGCCTCCGGTCTGGCAGGTGGCGCAGTACTGCAGGGACGAGTCGGCGTAGACGACCTCGCGGACGACGTCGCCGCACACCGGACACGCCTCACCGGTCCGGCCGTGCACGCGCATGCGGGTGCGCTTGTCGTCCTTGAGCTCGGCCGCGGGCTTGCCGTGCGCCTCGGCGACCGCCTCGCGCAGGACCGTCTGGATCGACGCGTCGAGTCGCTCGACCTGCTCCTCGTCGAGCGAGTCGGCCAGCGCGAACGGCGACAGCCGGGCGTGGTGCAGGATCTCGTCGCTGTACGCGTTGCCGATGCCGGCCACCGTGCGCTGGTCGCGCAGCAGGCGCTTGATCTGCATGTGACGGTCGAGCAGGGGCCGGACGGTGAACCCGTCGGCCAGCGGCTCGGGACCCAGCGAGGCGATGCCCGGGACGTCGGCCGGATCGCGCACCACGTAGACGGCCAGGCCCTTGCGGGTCCCGGCCTCGGTGAGGTCGAAGCCCTCGTGCGGACCGTCGCCGCGGTCGACGCGCACCCGCAGCGCCAGCGGGCCGTTGCCCATCTTGATGCGCTTGTCGGTGAACGCCGACGACCAGCGCAGCCAGCCCGCCTTGGCCAGGTGGATCACCAGGTGGATCCCGTCGACGTCGACGTCGACGAACTTGCCGTGGCGGGACACCCCCGTGACGGTGAGCCCCGCGAGCGCGTCGATCGGCGGGTCGAACGTCTTGAGCACCGAGAACGACGCCAGCTCGACCCCGGCCACGACGGCGCCCTGCAGCTCGCGGTCGAGGTAGTCGACGAGCGCGTCGACCTCCGGCAGCTCCGGCATGCCTCCATCGTGCCGGACGCACCCGACACCCGCCAGGGCGTCCCGCGCCTGGCCCGGCTCCGGTGGTCCGCCCCGATCGATCGACGACGGCGGCGGATACCGTGAGGCGGTGAGCACTGCGGAGTTCTGGCGGGCGGTCGAGGCGATCCACGACCCGATCTACTTCCACCCCGGAGCGACCGAGCGGTACGAGGCCCTCGGCCTCAAGGGCTTCTGGATGGGGTACTTCGCGTCGCGCTCCGCCGCCGTCGGCACGCCGGGGCCCGAGCTCGTGACCGCGCTGTTCCACGGCTTCGCGCCGCAGCGGGTCGCCCGGGCGCTCCCCGACGCCTGGGCGATCGCCGATCGTGACGACGTCCTCGCCGCCCGGCTCGACGCCGCCGTGGAGGCCATCGCCGACGTCGTCGCGACCGAGGACCTCGAGCCGGTCGTCGCGCACCTCGACGAGGTCCTGGCCCGGGCCGGCTTCGCGGGAGCACCGCTCGCCGCCGCCCACGCGGCCCTCCCCCGGCCGGACGATCCGGTCGGCCGCCTGTGGCACCACGCGACCTGGCTGCGCGAGCTGCACGGCGACGCGCACGTCGCGGTGCTCACGGCGGCCGGCGTCGACGGGGCCACCGCGAACGCCCTGGCCGTGGCCGTCGGACTGGTGCCACCGGCGCAGCGCGAGTCGCGGGGCTGGAGCGAGCAGGCCTGGGACGACGCCTACGAGCAGCTGCACATGCGGGGCTGGGTGGACCAGTGGCGCACCGCGACCGACGCGGGACGCGCGGCCCGCGAGCGCATCGAGGAGACGACGCACCGGGTCGCCAACGCCGCGATCGGCGACCGCGAGGCCACCGCTCGGACCATCGCGGTCACCGGCACGCTGACGCGACTGGCGCGGCGGATCGCCGAGGAAGGGCCGGTGTACTACCCGAACCCGACCGGCGTGCCGCACCCCGGGACCGACGCGACCTGACGCGCCCCGTCGAGGACCGGAACGACTGGCCGGCGAGCACGCCCAGCAGCACGAGCGCGCCACCCGCCGCCTGCGCAGAGCCGAACGCCTCGTGCGCCACGACGACGCCGAGGACCGTGCCGACCAGCGGGTTGAGCAGGCCGATCAGCGACACCGCGCCGGCGTCGATCCGCCGGAGGCCCGCGAACCAGCAGCAGTACGCCAGCACCGTGCCCGCCGAGCCCAGCCACACCAGGCCGGCGACGTTGGTCGCGCTGAGGGAGGGCGGCGGGCCCTCGACGAGCGCCGTGACGGGCAGGAGGACGAGGCCGCCCCAGACGAGCTGCCACGAGACGAGCGTCAACAGGTCGACCGGCGGGTCCCAGCGCTTGATCATGACGAAACCGGCGCCCGACGCCACGACCGCGCCGAGTCCGGCGACGACGCCGAGGAGGGTGACGGCCGAGCCACCCTGCAGGACCAGCAGCGAGACCCCGGCGAGCCCGATCACTCCGGCGACCAGGCGGCGCGGCGTCGCGCGCTCCCGGATGAGCAGCCACGCCAGGACCATGACGACCAGCGGCGACGCCGCCTGCAGGGTCGACGCGACGCCGCCCGGCAGCTGGTAGGCACCGAGGAACAGCAGCGGGAAGAACAGTCCGATGTTCAGGACCCCGAGCACCGCCGACCGCCACCACCAGGACCCCGTGGGGAGTCGGCGGCGCAGGGCCAGGAGCACGAGTCCTGCCGGAAGCGCGCGCAGAGTCGCCGCGAGCAGCGGTCGGTCGGGGGGCAGGAACGACTCCGTCACGAGGTACGTCGTCCCCCAGGCGAGGGGCGCGATCGCGGTCAGCAGGAGCGCCCGCAGAGAAGTAGTTTCCATGGAAGACATTTTACTTTCCGTGGAAGATAAGATCAAGGCATGGAGCCGGACGCCGTCGACGCGATCGCCGAGCAGTGGTCGCGTGAACGACCCGACCTCGACGTCGCCCCCATGCTCGTGATCGGTCGTCTGCACCGCGCCGCCGAGCTGCTCGACCAGCGCCTGCGCGACGTCTTCGCGCGCGCCGGGCTCGGCAGCGGCGACTTCGACGTGCTCGCCGCCCTGCGCCGGTCCGGCGAGCCCTACGCCCTGTCGCCCGGCGAGCTCGGTGCGTCGACCATGGTCACCTCGGGCGCGGTGACCAAGCGGGTCGACCGCCTCGAACGGCTGGGGCTCGTCGAGCGTCGCGTCGCGGACGGCGACGCCAGGGGCCGGCTGGTCACGCTGACCCCCGCCGGACGCCGGCTGCAGGAGGAGCTCCACCCCGACCACCTGGCCAACGAGGACCGGCTCCTGGCACCGTTGACCCCGGCGGAGCGCGACCAGCTCGCGACCCTGCTGAAGAAGCTGCTGCTCGAGCTGGAGTGAGGAGGCGGCCGTGCCGTACGACGAGAGCCTGGCGCAGGACCTGCGAGCCCTGCTGGCCGACCGCGACGACGTGTCCGAGCGCAGGATGTTCGGCGGCCTCGCCTTCCTGGTGTCGGGCCACCTGGCCGTCTGCGCCGGCCACGCGGGCGACCTCATGGTCCGCGTCGGGCCCGACGCCTACGAGGCCGCCCGGTCCCGCGAGGGCACCAGCGACTTCGTGATGTCGGGACGCGTCGCGCGGGCGTGGGTGCTGGTCGACCCGGCCACGATCCCCGACGACACCGCACTGCGCGGCTGGGTCGAGCAGGGCGTGCGCTTCGCGTCGTCCCTGCCCCCGAAGTGAGCGGAGCGGCCGGCGCCGACCCGACGCCTCGCGGCGGAGCCGCCGGGATGAGACGCTGACCTCGTGGGCGAGGCCGTCGAGATCGAGGTCGACGACAGGGTCGTGCGCATCAGCAACCCCGACCGGGTGTACTTCCCCGATCACGGATGGACCAAGCTCGACCTCGTCGAGTACTACCTCGCGGTCGGCGACGGCATCGTCAACGCCCTCTTCGAGCGGCCCTGCATGCTGCACCGCTTCCCCAAGGGCCTGGCGGGCGACAAGGTGCATCAGAAGCGGGTCCCGCAGGGCGCCCCACCCTGGCTCGAGACCGTCCGACTGACGTTCCCCCGCTACCGGCGCACGGCCGACGAGCTGTGCGTCACCGAGCTCGCCGCCGTGATCTGGGCGGTGCAGATGTCGACCGTCGAGTTCCACCCGTGGAACAGCCGGCGCGCCGACGTCGAGAAGCCCGACGAGTGGCGCATCGACCTCGACCCGGGCGACGCGTGCGACTACGCGACGGTGCAGCGCGTCGCCGCCGTGGCCCACGAGGTGCTCGACGAGCTGGGGGCGACGGGCTTCCCGAAGACCTCGGGCGGCAGCGGGCTGCACGTCTACGTGCGGATCCCGCCCGAGCACGGGTTCACCGACGTGCGCCGCGCGGCCCTCGCCTTCGCCCGCGAGGTCGAGCGCCGCACCGACGACGCCACGACGACGTGGTGGCGCAAGGACCGCGACCCGGCGCAGGTCTTCATCGACTACAACCAGAACGCGCGCGACCACACGATCGCGGCGGCGTACTCGGTGCGCGGCCGGCAGGACGGGCGCGTCTCGACGCCGATCACGTGGGACGAGGTGCCTGACGCCGAACCCGGGGACTTCACGATCGCCACGGTGCCCGAGCGCTTCGCCCGCCTCGGCGACCTGCACGCGGGGATCGACGACGCCGTCTTCGACCTCGCCCCGCTGCTGGAGTGGGCCGACCGTGACGGCGACGAGGTGCCCGACGACGAGCCGTCGTCCTGACCGCGGGGCCCGATCCGTGCCGCCCGCCGGCCCGGTGGGGCGACTAGCGCCGGCGGTTCAACCAGGGGGCCAGCAGCCGGGTGATCCACGGCAGGGCCAGGTAGGTCATGATCGGCGTCATCACGACCACCGACGTGAGCACCCGCAGCGGCAGGGGGACGTCGGGCAGCAGGTGCGACGTCGCGTAGTTCGCCGCGACCGACAGCGGGAAGAACACGACGAAGATCGCGCACATCTGCTTCCAGCGCGGCGGCGCCGTGGGTGGCACGAGGTCGACCACCGTCGTGGACGCGGGCTCGTCGAACCAGCCCTCGATGCCGGTGCGCTTCTCCTGCCGCGACGCGGCCACGAAGCTGCTCGCCGCATCGAGCCACCAGCGCCGCTGGTCGGACTCCTCCCAGGCGGCGAGCGACGCGGCGTCCGCGAACCGGTAGAGCATGTGCCACTCGGTGGAGTCGGGTCCGGGCCGCACCCACCCGGAGCCGAGGAACCCCTCGAAGCGCTCGCTGAGCTGGGTGCCGGCGCGCAGCCACGCGAGCATCTGATCGGTGTGCGCGGGGTCGACGCGACGGGTGATCGAGACGGTCACGGGCTGGCTCACGGCACCCAGCCTACGAACCGTGAGCCGCAGCCTGCTCCCGCAGGCCCGCGAGCAGCAGGTCGAGCCCCGCGACGAACTGATCGGTGTCGTCGTGGTTCTCGAACACGTCGAGGATGGAGTGCAGGAACGGCCACTCGTCGGGGTCGAGGTCGTTCCACTCGGCAACGGTCCGCTCGAAGAACTGCTCGCGGGTCGTGCTGCCGTCGACCAGCTCGTCGGGCGGCTGCTGCCCCAGGTCGGCGGCGATGCCGATGACGTACCCGATGATGGCCGACGCGGCGTGGAAGGTCTCGAGCGGCGGGAGACCGAGCCGCAGCACGTGCTGACCGATGCGTTCGTAGTAGCGCAGCGAGTTGGGCTGGTTGCCGGTGTTGCGCATGAAGTACGCGCCGAGCCAGGGTCGGTCGGCGACGGCCTCGAACAAGGTGATGGCCGTGCCGCGCAGATCGGCGAAGGGATCGTCGGAGCGCAGTCCCGCGGTGTCGTCGAGCACCTGGTCCATCACGTGGTCGGCCGCCTTGTCGAGCAGCTCGTCCTTGCTGGAGACGTACCAGTAGATGCTCGCGACGCCCCCGCCGAGGCGCGACGCCAGGGCGCGGAAGGTGAGAGCGGAGTCGCCGGACTCGTCGAGGAGCCGCACCGCCTCGGTCATCACGGACTCCATGGAGTGCGAGACACGACGAGCGCGCGGCGGTCGCGGGGGTGAGGCCGCGGGACGCGGCGGTCGCCGTCGTTCGGGGGGTGTCACAGATCTCCTCGGGTCACGTCTTGCATCCTATCGAACGTTGTTCTATGTTATCGAACAGTGTTCGAGAGTCGAACACCGTTCGATACGTCCGGAGGTGTGCCATGAGCGCCATCCACGGCTCCGAGGGACAGCCCTCGCCGAGCACGACCCCGGCCCCTCGCACCTACACCTCGCTGCGAGCCGCCTGGATCCCCCTCACCGCCCTGTGTCTCGCGTTCTTCGTCGAGATGGTCGACAACACGCTGCTGTCCATCGCGCTGCCCACGATCGGCCGCGACCTCGGCAGCTCCACCACCTCGCTGCAGTGGGTCACCGGCGCCTACGCCCTGACCTTCGGCGGCCTGATGCTGACGGCGGGCTCCCTCGCCGACCGCTTCGGCCGACGCCGGGTCCTGCTGATCGGCCTGACCGCCTTCGGCACGATCAGCCTCGCCGCCTGGTTCGTCGAGTCCACCGCCGAGCTGATCGCCCTGCGCGCCGCTCTCGGCCTCTGCGCCGCCGCGATGGCGCCCATCACCAACTCGCTGGTCTTCCGGCTGTTCGACGACGACCAGCTGGTCCGCAAGGCGTTCCCCGTCATGATGATCGTCGGCATGAGCGGCTTCATCCTCGGCCCGCTGATCGGCGGGACGGCCCTGACGCACGTGCGCTGGGAGTGGCTGCTGGTCGTCAACGCCCCGATCGCCCTGATCGCATGGATCGGCGTGCGCGTCGGCGTCGCGAAGGACCATCCCGACGACCTCACGGGCGACGCCCTCGACCTGCCGGGGGCGATCTGGAGCATGACCGCGATCGGCCTCGGCTGCTACGGCCTGACCAGCGGCGTCGAGCACGGTTGGCTCTCCGCGACCACCCTCGCCTGCTTCCTCGCCGCCTCGGCGGCCGCGATCCTCTTCGTCCGTCGCGAGCGCTCGGCCGTCTTCCCGATGCTCGACCTGAGGGTGTTCCAGAACGGCACGGTGCGCGGCGCCGTGATCGCCCAGGTCGGCACGGCGATCGCGATGGCCGCGGTGATGTTCGCGCTGATCCTGCACTGCCAGTACGCGTACGGCTGGAGCCCCATGAAGGCAGGCCTCGCGAACCTGCCCATGATCGTCGCGATGCTGCTGCTGTCGCCGGTCAGCGAGGCCATGGTCAAGCGCTACGGCCACCGGATCGCGTGCCTCATCGGCGCCGGCCTGATGGCGGTCTCGATCGGGTGGATGGCGTTCGCCGTCGAGCACGGCTACCTCGCGATCGCGATCGGCATCGTCGGCATGACCGCCGGCCTGCGCACCGTGTTCATGACGTGTGCCGTCGCGCTGATCGGCGGCATGCCGGCCAACCGCACGTCGCTCGGTGCCGCGCTGAACGACACCGCCCAGGAGGTCGGCACCAGCATCGGCACGGCACTGGTCGGCACGCTGATCGCCGCGCTCGTCACGACCGTCCTGCCGATCGGCGCCTGGAGCCCCGAGCTCGTCGCGTCGTTCTTCCACGGCGAGCGCGTGACCTTCGCGATCCTCGCGGTCGTCGTCGGCCTGGTCGTCGCCTACGGCTCGCTCCAGCTCACCGACTCCCACGAGACCGACGAGCACGCGGCGGAGCAGACCGACGAGGCAGCCGGGGCTCACTAGGCAGGACAGAGCCCACTGACGCCGGTGTGTTCCACCCCGACCTCGGAGTGGCCGGCCCTAGGGCGCCGCGGCCTTCGGCACCGCGCTCAGGTCGCCGGCAACGGCGGCGAGGCGCTCACCGACGCGACCGTCCTCGCGGGCTTCCCCTAAGTCGCCGGAGACCGCCGCTCGGTGCGGATGACGATGCCTACCCCGGCCTGCTCCGTCCCGGTCTGCCACAGGTGCGACGCACCACGGGTGTACCGCACGTCGGCGCCGTCGATGCGGACCACGCCCTCCTTGCGAGGTGTGATCCTCACGACCACGCTGCGGCCGCGGTGACTCAGCACGTCGGGCGTGACCGGATCGACCGACACGCAGTCAGGTTCCAGCGAGCCACGACTCGCACCGAGTCCGTCTCCGACCCTGCTGCGACAGACGACGACCTCGATCGTCGCGTCGGCGGTGTTCGCGACCACGACCGGGGTGATCTCGTGGACATGGAGACGCTCGTCGTCCGCGAACCCCAGCTGCAGACCGACGTTGGCCGTCTCG
>JALRKU010000397.1 GCA_023254755.1 Aeromicrobium sp.
CAACCGATGGCCCCGCAGCAGGCGGCTGGCTACCAGCCGTTCAGCACCGAGAACCTGCCCGAGATCGACGCCCGCGAGATGGCCACGTTCCCGCTCGGCGACGACATCGCGGTGCGGGTCGGCCGGTACGGCCCGTACGTCGAGGGCCCGCCCTTCACCGAGGGCGACGACGGCAAGACCGTGCCCACGCGCGGCAACGTGCCCGAGGACCTGCCCCCCGACGAGCTCACGCTCGAGAAGGCCAAGGAGCTGCTGGCCACCCCCGCCGGTGCCGAGCGCGAGCTGGGCACGCACCCCGAGACCGGTCTGCTGGTCACGGCGCGCAACGGACGCTTCGGCCCCTACGTGACCGAGGCCCTGCCCGACGACGCCAAGAAGGGCGACAAGCCGCGCACCGCGAGCCTGTTCAAGACCATGTCGCTCGACCTGGTCACGCTCGACGAGGCGGTGCAGCTCCTCACCCTGCCCCGCACGGTCTACGTCGACGACGACGGCACGCCGGTCACGGCGCAGAACGGCCGCTACGGGCCATACCTGAAGAAGGGCACCGACTCCCGCTCGCTGGAGAAGGAGGAGGAGCTGCTCAGCATCACCGAGGAGCGCGCTCGCGAGATCTACAGCCAGCCCAAGCAGTACGGTCGCCGCGCCGCCGCGGCGCCGCTGAAGGAGCTCGGCGACGACCCGGTGTCCGGCAAGCCCGTCGTGGCCAAGGACGGTCGCTTCGGCATGTACGTCACCGACGGCGAGTACAACGCCACGCTGCGCAAGGACGACTCCCTCGAGACGCTGACCCCGGAGCGGGCGTTCGAGCTGCTCGCCGAGCGTCGGGCCAAGGGCCCGGCCAAGAAGGGCGCGAAGAAGACGGCCAAGAAGACGGCTGCGAAGAAGACCGCCGCCAAGAAGACCCCAGCGAAGAAGGCCACGGCCAAGAAGGCCGCGAAGAAGTCTTGACCGACGCGGCGTGGGCGACCGCGGCTAGGCTCCTGCCCATGGAGCCGCGCTACACCGACTCGGGCGTGTTCATCGCCCTCGAGGGTGGTGAAGGCGGGGGCAAGTCCACGCAGGCGGGGCTGCTCGCGACGTGGCTCGAGGGGCGCGGCCACCGCGTGCTGCTCACCCGTGAGCCGGGCGGCACCGAGGTCGGGCGGCGGCTGCGGTCCATCGGGCTGGGTCACGAGACCGGCGACCTGTCGCCGCGCACCGAGGCGCTGCTGTACGCGGCCGACAAGGCCGAGCACGTCGACGCCGTGGTCCTGCCGGCGCTGGCCGAGGGACACGTCGTCGTCACCGACCGCTACGTCGACTCGTCGCTGGCCTACCAGGGGGCCGGCCGCACGCTCGACGTCGCCGAGGTCGAGCGGGTGCAGCGCTGGGCCACGGCCGACCTGCGCCCCCACCTCACGGTGGTCCTCGACGTCGACCCCGTCGTCGGGCTCAGCCGCTTCGAGGGTGCCGATCGCATCGAGGCCGAGCCGCTGGAGTTCCACCAGCGGGTGCGGCAGGGCTTCCTCGACCTCGCGGCCCGCGATCCCGAGCACTACCTGGTGCTGCCCGCCACCGGTGCGCCCGACGAGATCCACGCGCAGGTGCGGCTCGCCGTCGAGCCGTGGCTGCGGCTGGCGACGGCCGAGGTCGCGCCGTGACGGGCGACGTCTGGTCCGAGCTGGTCGGCCAGCAGCCGGTCGTCACCACGCTCCGGGCGGCCGTCGCGTCGGCGTCCGGCGAGGGCCGGTCCATGACGCACGCCTGGCTGTTCACCGGCCCGCCAGGATCGGGCCGGTCCAACGCGGCGCGGGCGTTCGCCGCGGCGCTGCAGTGCGAGCAGGGGGGCTGCGCGCACTGTCACGCCTGCACCACGGTCGCTGCGGGCAGCCACCCCGACGTCACCCTCATCAGCACCGACGGCCTGTCCATCGGTGTCGACGCGGTGCGCGACCACGTGCGTCGCGCGGCGCTGCGGCCGGCGCTCGGCCGCTGGCAGGTGATGATCGTCGAGGACGCCGACCGGCTGACCGACCAGGCGGCCAACGCCCTGCTCAAGGCCATCGAGGAGCCGACCGCCCACTCGGTCTGGATGCTGTGCGCGCCGGCCATCGAGGACGTCGCGGTCACCATCCGCTCGCGCTGCCGTCCGGTCCTGCTGCGCACGCCGCCCACCGCCGACATCGCCCGGCTGCTGGTCGAGCGCGACGGCGTCGAGCCCGAGCTCGCGTCGGCGGCCGCTGCCGCCGCGCAGGGTCACATCGGTCGGGCCCGCGGCCTCGCCCGCGACCCCGAGGCGCGCGAGCGGCGCCGCACCGTGCTGCGCATCCCGTCGACGCTGCGCACGGTCGCCGACTGCGTCGCGGCCGCCCAGGCCGTCGTCGACGAGGCCACCGCGCGGGCCGACACGCGCGCGTCGTCCCTGGAGCAGCGCGAGCTCGACGACCTCAGGCAGGGCTGGGGCGTCGAGGAGCGCGGTCGGCGGCCGGCGGGCTACGCCGGTGCGCTCGGCCAGCTCGAGAAGGAGCAGAAGCGGCGCCGCACCCGCCTGGCGCGCGACTCCATCGACGCCGTGCTGCTCGATCTGCTGTCGTTGTGCCGCGACGTCGTGTCGGTGCAGTGCGGCACCGGTGCTCCGCTCATCAACGCCGACGTCGCCGACGAGGTCGCGCGGCTCGCCGACCTGTGGACGACCGAGTCGACCGTGCGCACCATCGATGCGATCGTCGAGTGCCGTGACACCCTCGCCGCCAACGCGGCCCTTCCACTGACCCTCGAACGCATGATGCTGGAGCTGCGCCGATGACCTCACCTGCTTCGTCCACCCGCTCGGTCCGCATGGTCGTCCTGGTGGTGGTGGCCGTGCTGGTGGTGCTGGCGGCCGCCGGTTACGGAGCGTGGCGGCTGCTCGGCTCCGACGACGGTTTCACCGACCCCGAGCCCACGGGCGAGAAGGTCTCGTCGGGCCTCGAGCGGTTCTACGACCAGTCGCTCACGTGGCGCGAGTGCGGCACGGCGCGCTGCACGAAGGTCACGGTGCCCGTCGACTACGAGCAGCCGGACGGCGACACCGTCGAGCTGTCGGTGCGGCTGTACCCGGCCGATGAGCGGTCCGAGCGCACGCTGTTCGTCAACCCCGGTGGCCCCGGTGGCTCGGCCACGGACTACGCCGGCACCCTGGTCGGCGAGCTGGGCCGCGCGGTCACCGCCACCTACGACGTGGTCGGCGTCGACCCCCGCGGCGTGGGCCGCAGCACCCCTCTGCAGTGCCTCAGCGACACGCAGATGGACGACTTCGTCGCGACCGACCCCGACCCCGAGGACGACGCCGAGCTCACAGCGCTGCGCCGCAGCATCACCGATCTCGGCGAGGCGTGCGAGGACGAGGGCGGCGAGCTGGCGGGCCACGTCTCCACCGAGGAGGCGGCGCGCGACATGGACGTCGTCAGGGCGCTGCTCGGCCGCGACGAGCTCGACTGGTTCGGTGCGTCGTACGGCACCCAGCTGGGTGCGACCTACGCGCACCTGTTCCCGCAGAACGTCGGCCGCATGGTCCTCGACGGAGCGGTCGACCCCACGATCGGTCCCTTCGGCAGCGCCCTCGGTCAGGCCACCGGTTTCCAGCGGGCGTTCGACGCGTACGCCGCGGAGTGCGTCAAGCAGCCCTCCTGCCCCGTCGGGTCGTCGGTCGACGAGGCACGGTCCACGGTCGCCGACCTGCTCGACGACCT
>JALRKU010000405.1 GCA_023254755.1 Aeromicrobium sp.
GGGCACGCCGGGCATCCCGATTGCCAACGTGGTCGTGGCATCCGTGTTCACGCTGATCAAGCGCATGAAGCACATGAAGCCGTTCGACCTGATCATTGGCGACGAGGCCCACCATTTCACGCCCGCGAGCAGCGCCGTGCCCCACCGACCCTCGGCCGGCATGGTCGCGAAGACGTTGCGCTCCAGCGCAGCGGCCCCTCGCTGGCGGGTCTGGTCGACCGCTCGCCCCACCACGTCGATGCCCAGGACGATCCGACCCCGCGCTGCGAGTGCGGCGCTCATCCGCCCCGGCCCGCACCCGACGTCGAGCGTCGGGCCGTCGCACAGCTCGAGGATCGCCAGGTCGCCGTCGTCGACCGGTCCGGACCAGCGGTCGACCGGGACGGGGGTCGGCTCCTGGTCCAGGCCGACCAGGTGCAGCGGGCGCCCGGCCAGCCCAGCCGCGAACAGCTCGGTGAACGGGACCTGGGCCGGTCTCACGTCGCCCACCGCAGCTCGGTCCATCGCCGTGCGAAGGCCAGGTCCTGGTGACGCGCCGCCACGGCGTCGGCGTCGGCGGCGGTGTCGACGTCCTGCAGCACGAGTGTCTCGACGGGGTCGAGGCCGGCGGCGACGAGCGCGGTGCACGTGGCGTCGGCCGTGTGTGCGGTGGACATGGGCACGTCGACCAGGCACCTCGCGTGACGCGGTTCCTGCAGCCCCAGCACCCACCACCCACCGTCGACCGCTCGGCCGAGGACGGCGTCGGCGGTGCCGAGCTGCTCGGCCACGACCCGCAGGTCGTCGGGCGTGGCCTGCGGCGTGTCCATGCCGATCTGCACGACCGGGCCGGGGACCTGGGCGTGCGCCCTGGCCAGCCGCTGCCCGAACGTTCCGTCGGCCTGGGGTCGCACCTGCCAGTCGGCCAGCGCCTTGCGCAGCTCGGCGGCCCGCGCGCCGGCGGAGAGATCGCCGGCCAGCGCGACGTGACGACGTCCGACGGCGAACGCCGCCGCTCCGGCCGCGAGCGTGTCGAGCAGCGCGTCGGCCGCGAGCTCGGCCGCCTGCTCGGGCCCGACCGACGCCGCCAGCCGGGTCTTGCTGTACCCCGGCACGGGAGCCTTCGCCACGACGAGGAGGTGCGCCGTCACGACAGCACCCGTCGGAAGTCCCGCGCGGTGCGCACCGTTCCGCGCACCGAGCCGGACACCTTCGACCGCGTGCCCGCCGCCCGTGGGTGGTACGCGACGTCGTGCTCGGTGAAGCGCCAGCCCGCCGCGACGGCCGACTGCAGCAGCTCGACCGGGTAGCCGAATCGTCGGTCGGCGACGCCGAGGTCGATCAGGGCCTCGCGCCGGCACGCCCGCATCGCCGCCAGGTCGTGCAGCGGGAGCCCGATGCGGCGGCGCAGCCAGCGCACCACGAGCGCGTTGCCGACCCTGGCGTGCCACGGCCAGACACCGCGTCCGGTCGGGCGACGGCGCCCCGCCGCGAGGTCCGCACGCCCCGTCTCGACGTCGTCGACCAAACGGTGGAGGTCCTCGGGATCGAACGACGCGTCGCCGTCCATGACCGCGACCACCCGGCTGGTCGCGACGGCCAGTCCGGCGGCGACGGCGGCCCCGTAGCCGGGCTGCGGCTCGTGGACGACGACGGCACCGGCACGCCGGGCGACGTCGGCCGTGGCGTCGGTGGACCCGTTGTCGGCCACGATCACGCGGAACCGCTCGGGAACGCGTGGCAGCAGCACCTCGAGCGCCGCCGCCTCGTCGCGGCACGGAAGCACCAGATCCACCACGTCCATGGTCGTCACGCTAGGTCGAAGTACCCCCGAGCGGGAGGTCCACGCTCCTTACGAACCCGTGACGCCTCGCGGTCGCGGACGGGCGCGATCGTCCACGGCGCCTACGCTCGCAGGGTGTCCGAACACCTCCCGACGTGGCGCCGTGCTGCACCGTGGCTCGGGCTGGCGACCGCGTCGGCACTGGTCGCGGCGGCGATCGCGGTCCCGCTGCTGAGCGGCTGGGACGTGCACACCCGGGTCGCCGACGATCGCTCGGCGGCGCCCTGGCACGGGTTCTGGGAGGTCAAGGTCGGCGTCGGCACGCCGATCGCCCTGCTCCTCGCTGCCGGCGGCGTGGTGTGGGGTCCCTCGCTCGCGCAGCGGCTGTCGGTGCGAGCCCTCTTGCTGGTCTCGTTCGCCGCGTCCCTCGGCTGGCTGCTGGCGCTGGCCCTGGTCGACGGCGAGAGCGGTCTGACCCGAGCGCTCGGCAACCCGCACGAGTACCTGCCGACGGCTCGACGGGTCGACGACGTCGGCGCTCTGCTGCACGGCTACGTGGAACGGATCCCGCTCGACGCACCGGGCAACTGGCCGATCCACGTCGCCGGACATCCGCCGGGCATGCTGCTGTTCTTCGTCGGGCTGGTGACGCTGGGGCTCGGCGGCGACCTGGCCGCCGCACTCGTCGTGACGACGCTGGCGGCGACGATCCCGGCGGCGGTGATCGTGACGCTGCGCGCACTCGACGCGGAGTGGGCGGCACGGCGGATCACGCCCTGGCTGGTGCTGACACCGGCCGCCGTCACCCTGGCGGTGTCCGCCGACGCGGTGATGGCCGCCGTGGCGGCCTGGGGCTCGGCCTGCCTGGCGCTCGCGGCCCGCAGGTCCCTGTGGTGGTCGGTGCCGTCGGGCCTGCTGTTCGGACTGCTCGTCATGATGTCGTACGGCCTCCCCCTGTTCGGCCTCGTGGCACTGGGCGTGCTCGTGGCGGCGCGGACGTGGCGACCGCTCGTGCCGGTGGCCGCCACCGCCGCCGCCGTGGTCGGAGCCTTCGCGGTCGGCGGGTTCGCGTGGTGGGAGGCGTTCGACGTGCTCCACGACCGCTACTGGGACGGCATCGCGAGCGAGCGGCCCGGGGCGTACTGGACGTGGGCGAACGTCGCCCTGCTGGTGGCCACTGCCGGCCCCGTGGTCGGTGCCGGACTGGCCTGCGTGCGCGAGCTGCCGCGGCGCGTGGCACCGCTGGTGGTCGGGACCGTCGTGGCGCTCGCCGTCGCCGACCTGTCACAGATGAGCCGGTCCGAGGTGGAGCGGATCTGGCTGCCCTTCGTCCCCTGGTTGACGTTGGCGGTGCTCGCGCTGCCCGCTCGGTGGGAGCGCCGCGGGCTGGCGATCCAGGTGGTGGTCGCGCTGGTGGTCCAGCACGCGCTGTACACCAGCTGGTGAGGTCACTCGCGCAGCGGTGCCGACCGGAAGTCGCGCAGACCGACGTCCGGGGCGATCGCGGCGGTGAAGCCGAGCTCGACGGCCGCGCGGTGAGGCGAGGCGACCACGTGGCGGACGTCGCCGGGACGGAAGCCTCCGGTCACCACCGGGGGCGGCCCCCCGTCGGACAGCAGTCGGGCCACCTCCCCGATCGTGACCGGGGTCCCCGAGCTGACGTTGTACGCCCGGAACGGTTCGGCGTCCGCGATCGCCTCGACCGCGGCCAGGTTGGCCCGCGCGACGTCGTCGACGTGGACGAAGTCGCGCGCCTGGCGGCCGTCCTCGAAGACGCGCGGGGACTCGCCGCGCTCGAGCGCGGAGCGGAAGATGGCCGCGACCCCGGAGTACGGGGTGTCGCGGGGCATGCCCGGGCCGTACACGTTGTGGTACC
>JALRKU010000460.1 GCA_023254755.1 Aeromicrobium sp.
CGCGGGGCTGCTGGCCGTGCCGCTCTCGCTGGTCGCCGACGTGCCGGTGGTCGCCGTCGCGACGGTCTGGGTCGTGGGCGGCTTCGGCATGGGCGTGCTCTCGTCGACCTCGGTGACGGAGGTGCTGCGCCGGTCCGGTCCGGGGGAGGAGGCGGGTCACAGCGCGGCCCTGCAGACCAGCGACTCGGTCGCGGAGTCCGTCGCGCTCGCCCTGGGCGGCACCGTGTTCGCCGCCGCGGTCGTGCACGGCCTGGACGTCGGCGTGCTCGCGGCGTCCGCGGTGCCCGCCGCGTGCGTGGTCGCCGGGCTGCTCGTGCTCGGGCGCGGTTACGAGCGGTGAGCCCCACGCGGCGGTCTCGGTCTCGCCGCGAGGACTGGGGACCGGACCGAGGAGGGACGCCGATAGGCTGTCGCGCGTGAACACCGCTCCCTCGACCGCCCGACCCCTCAAGGTCGCCCTGCTGGGCTGCGGCGTCGTGGGGTCGGAGGTGGCCCGCCTGCTGACCCGCGACGGCGACGAGCTGGCGCGTCGGATCGGCGCCCCGATCGAGCTCGTCGGCATCGCCGTGCGCCGTCTCGGCCGTGCGCGCGACCTCGACCTCCCGGCCGAGCTGTTCACCACCGACGCGCACGCGCTGGTCGCCCGCGGCGACCTCGACGTCGTCGTGGAGGTCATCGGCGGCATCGAGCCGGCGCGCGAGCTGATCCTCGCCGCCCTGGAGCACGGTGCCTCCGTCGTCACGGCCAACAAGGCGCTCCTCGCCGAGGACGGCGCCCGCCTGTTCGAGGCCGCCGAGAAGGCCGAGCGCGACATCGCGTTCGAGGCGGCGGTGGCCGGCGCCATCCCGATCATCCGCCCGCTCCAGGAGTCGCTGGCGGGTGACGCCGTGCAGCGGGTGCTCGGCATCGTCAACGGGACCACCAACTTCATCCTCGACGCCATGACCACGACGGGCGCCGGCTTCTCCGACGCGCTCGACGAGGCCCAGCGCCTCGGGTACGCGGAGGCCGACCCCACGGCCGACGTCGAGGGGTTCGACGCCGCCGCGAAGGCGGCGATCCTGGCCGAGCTGGCGTTCCACACCCGCGTGACCATCGGCGACGTGCACCGCGAGGGCATCTCCGACGTCACCGCCGCCGACGTGCGCTCGGCCGACGACATGGGCTGCGTCGTCAAGCTGCTCGCGATCTGCGAGCGCCGCGACACCCCCGACGGCCCTGCCGTCTCGGCCCGCGTGCACCCGGCCATGATCAGCCGCGACCACCCGCTGGCGAGCGTCCGCGGCGCCTACAACGCCGTCTACGTCGAGTCCGAGGCCGCCGGTCGCCTGATGTTCTACGGCCCGGGCGCCGGGGGAGCGCCCACCGCCAGCGCGGTGCTGGGCGACCTCGTCACGGTCGCCCGCAACCGGCTCGCCGGGGTCCACGGGCCGGGGGAGTCCACGCACGCCCAGCTCGAGGTGCTCGACATGGGCCGGTCCCGCACGCGGTACCACGTGTCGATCGACGTCGACGACCGTCCGGGCGTGCTCGCCCAGGTGGCTCAGCAGTTCGCCGAGCTCGGCGTGTCGATCCGCACCGTCCGCCAGGAGGGCAGCGGATCGGACGCCCAGCTCGTCATCGTGACGCACGAGGCCGACGACGCCGATCTGGCCGCGACCGTCGAGTCGCTGCGCGGTCTGGACATGGTGCGCGACGTCAGCTCGGTGATGCGCGTCGAAGGAGGCCTGTGATGGGCCACGACAGGTCGTCTCTGACGGCCCCTGACGGAGGTCGTTGGAATGGCTAGCCCGTGGCGCGGTGTCATCGAGGAGTACCGCGACCGTCTCCCGGCGTTCCGCAGCGTGGTCACGCTCGGCGAGGGCGGCACGCCCCTCATCCACTCCGCCTGGCTGTCGGGACTGGTGCGCGGCGACGTGTGGCTCAAGGTCGAGGGCGACAACCCCACCGGGTCCTTCAAGGACCGCGGGATGACCGCAGCCATCTCCGGCGCGGTCGACGACGGCGCCAAGGCCGTGGTCTGCGCGTCCACCGGCAACACGTCGGCGTCGATGACCGCGTACGCCGCCAGGGCGGGCCTCACCCCGATCGTGCTGGTGCCGCAGGGCAAGATCGCCGCCGGCAAGATGGCGCAGGCCGTC
>JALRKU010000462.1 GCA_023254755.1 Aeromicrobium sp.
GCCACGTAGAGGGTCCACGGCGCGAACCCCAGGAGGGGCAACTGCAGCCAGAAGAAGAACTCGAACCCCGGGTTGCACTTGTGCCGGAGCGCGGTCCCGAAGTTCATGTACTCGCTCGAGTGGTGCGCCTGGTGCCCCGCCCAGGCGATGTTGACCCGGTGGCTGAAGCGGTGGTGCCAGTAGTAGCCGAGATCGACCCCCAGCAGCACGAGCACCCAGTACCACCACGTGTCGGTCGGGAGCTCCCAGAGCGCGAGGTAGGCGAACACGGCCGTGAAGCCGAAGAAGGTCACGACCTTGAACGCCGTGAGGAAGATCAGCGACAGCACGCCCATCGAGATCGACGCCCGCGCGTCCTTCATCGCGTACCCGGTGGTGTTGTCGTCGTGGTCGAGCCACTTCAGGGCTGCGAGCTCGATGACGATCGTGAGCACGAAGAACGGGGCCGCGTACGTGACGGGGTTCTTCAGCGGGTCGAGCAGGTCCTCCACGCCGAGGGTCTCCTTCGGATCAAGATATGACTTCTCGGTAAGTTACCATGTGTTCATATCGCCCGCTAGAGTGTGGCCATGGCTCCTCGACCGAACGCCGGGACCAAGGGCGTGCCTCGCGCCGAGCGCGAGCAGCAGATCCTCGACGTCGCGTCGATCGCGTTCGGGACGGTGGGCTTCGCCGCCACCAACATCGCCGACGTGGCCCGCGACGCCGGCATCTCCAAGCCGCTGATCTACAACTACTTCGGCTCCAAGGAGGGCCTCTTCGCCGCCTGCCTCGACGCGTCGGCCGACCTGCTCGCCACCGAGATCGAGCGCATCGCACGCGGCGACGCGGTCGGCATCGAGCGCGGCCTGCTCACCCTGGCCGGCATGTTCGAGGTGCTGGAGGACCGGCGGCACGTGTGGCGGCTGCTGCACGACCCGAGCGCGCCCACGACCGGACGCATCGCCGAGGTCGTGCGCACGCACGCCGCGCGCATCGACAAGCTGGCCCACGAGGGGGTGCACGAGCTGCTCGCGCTCGCGGGCGTCGACGACGAGCGCGACGTGTCGGCGATGACCGCCACCTGGCTCGGCATCGTCGACTCGCTGATCGACTGGTGGGTGGCCCATCCGGACGAGGACGCCGCGGCCATGACCGAGCGCGCCAGCCGGCTCGCCGTCGCCCTGCTGTCCGACGGGCAGCGAGGCGAGGCGTGAGGGCGCACGGCCAGGTCGTCGTGATCACCGGCTCGTCGAGCGGCATCGGCGCCGCGGCCGCCCGACAGCTCGCCGAGCGCGGCGCGACGGTCTGCCTGCTGGCCCGCCGTGCCGGCGCGCTCGACGCCGCGGTGTCCGACATCCGTGCTCGCGGCGGCGACGCCCACGCGTACCCCGTCGACCTGACCGACGACGCCGCGACGACCGACGTGGCGCGGCGCCTGCTCGCCGACCACGGCCGGGTCGACACCCTGGTCAACAACGCGGGGCGGTCGATCCGCCGGCCGATCCGCGAGTCGCTCGACCGGGTCCACGACCACGAGCGGGTCCTAGCGGTCAACTACCTCGGCGCGGTGCGCCTCACCCACGCCCTGCTGCCCTCGATGCTCGACCACGGCCGCGGCCACGTGGTGTTCAGCTCGACCATGTCGACGCAGCTGCCCGTCCCCCTGTTCTCGGCCTACCTGGCCAGCAAGAGCGCGCTCGAGTCCTACGCACGGTCGCTCACGGCCGAGCTGGGCACGTCCGGCATCACCACGACGGTCGTTCACTTCCCGATGGTGCGCACCGAGATGTCGGGTGCCACCGAGATCTACTCGGCGATGCGCATGATGGACGCCGAGCGCGCCGGCGGCTGGCTGGTCAAGGCCGTCGTCGACCGACCGACCCGCGTGACGAGCCTGTCCGGTGCCGTGGCGCAGGCCGGGATGTCGGTGCTTCCCGGCGTCCTGATCAAGGTCTCGGCGCCGCTGTTCCGGCGCATGGACCGCGACCTGGCCCGCCGGTCGCAGCGCAGCTGAGCCACTACGCTGCCGCCATGCACCAGCTCCCGCACGCCGGCTGGCTGCTCCGGCTCGAGGAGCAGCTGCGCCGGCCGCTGATCGAGCGGGCCGCCTCCATCATGGCGGCGTTCAGCGTCGTGCAGCTCGCGGCGTCGATCCCCAGCACGTGGCTGGTCGAGCGCTCCGGCCAGGTGCACATGGGCCTGTTCGGCACGATCGTCGTCGCCGGCGCCGTCGAGCTGGTGCTCGCCGCGCTGGTGCTGCGCTGGCTCGCCCCGCGCGACCCCGAGGGGCTCACGCGCACCAGCCGGGCCGTCATGACGACGATCGCGATCGGCTACGGGTCGTTCGGCGTGGCGATCGCGTACGGCTTCGGGTTCTGGGCCTCGCCCTTCCTGCTGTTCCCCGCGGTCAACGCGCTGCTCGTGGGGATCGTGTTCAGCCGCCACTACGGCGTGATCTCGGTGGTGGCGTCGGTCGCCGGGACCTCGGTGCTGGAGCTGCTGCGGGTCGACGGCCACGTGCCCTACGCGCCCGCGCTGATCGACGACTCCGTGCAGGGTTCCGGGACCCTCGAGCGGGTCATCGGCACCGGCGGGCCGCTGCTCGTCTTCGTCGTGCTCACCGTGAGCCTGGCGTTCGGGATGCTCCGGGTCGTCGACGACCAGCGGCGGGCGCTGGCTCGCACGCACGAGATGATCCGCCGCTACGTCCCCGAGCAGGTCGTCGACGCGGTGCTGGTGCACGGCGACACCTCGACCCGGCTCCAGCGCCGCAAGCTCACCGTGTTCTTCTCCGACGTCGTCGGCTTCACCGAGACCACCGAGCGCATGGAGCCCGAGGAGCTCGAGGTCGTGGTGGGCGAGTACTTCTCCGAGATGGCCCGCATCGCGAGCACGCACGACGGCACGATCGACGAGCTGGTCGGCGACGCCGTGCTGATCTTCTTCGGCGCACCCGTCGCGACGACCGACCGCGACCACGCGCTGCGGGCGGTGCGGATGGCCGTCGAGATGCAGGAGGCGGTCGAGCTGCTGAACCAGCGGTGGGAGCGCGCCGGCATCGACGCGCGGTTCCGGATCCGGATGGGCATCAACACCGGCGTCGTCGCGGTCGGCAACGTGGGCTCCGGGGCCCGCCAGAAGTACGCGGCGCTGGGGCGGGCGGTCAACCTCGCGGCGAGGATCCAGACGCACAGTGCGCCCGGGCAGGTGCTGCTCAGCCGCGCCACCTGGCTGCTGGTCCGCGACGAGGTGCCCTGCGAGCTGGTCGACACGGTCGAGCTCAAGGGCATCGGCCACCCGGTCGAGCTCTACACCGTCGCGGACGCCGCCGCTGGGCATCGGGACGGGGCGCTGGGCGAGTAGCATCTCGTGTCGAGCCCACCACCCCCGGGCTCCGCCCAGGTCCAGGCACCACCTCCGCCACCGACCGCCACCTCGACGAAAGAGCACCACCGTGACCCCACCGTCCGCGTTCGGCACCCACCACGAGCAGGTCGTCTTCTGCCACGACGAGGCCAGCGGCCTCAAGGCGATCATCGGCATCTACTCCACGGCGCTCGGTCCCGCCCTCGGCGGCACCCGCTTCTACCCCTACGGCAGCGAGGCCGACGCCCTGCAGGACGTCCTCAACCTCAGCCAGGGCATGGCCTACAAGAACGCCCTCGCCGGACTCGACCTCGGCGGCGGCAAGGCCGTCATCATCGGCGATCCGACCACCGACAAGTCGGAGGCGCTGCTGCGCGCCTACGGCCGCTTCGTCCAGAGCCTCGCCGGCCGCTACCTCACGGCGTGCGACGTGGGCACCTACAGCGTCGACATGGACGTCATCGCGCGGGAGTGCGACTTCGTCACGGGTCGCACCGTGGAGCACGGCGGTGCCGGCGACTCCTCGGTCCTCACGGCGTTCGGCGTGTTCCAGGGCATGCGGGCCAGCGCGCAGCACGTGTGGGGGGAGCCCAGCCTCGCGGGCCGCACGGTCGGCATCGCCGGTGTCGGCAAGGTCGGCAAGCACCTGACCCGCCACCTGCTCGAGGACGGCGCGACGGTCGTCGTCACCGATCCGTACGCCCCCGCGCTCGAGGCCGTCACCACGGCTCACCCCGAGGTGCGGGTCGTCCCCGACGTCGCCGCGCTGGTGCGCGAGCCGCTCGACGTGTACGCGCCGTGCGCGCTCGGCGGGGCGCTCGACGACGAGGTGGTCGAGGTCCTGCGGGCCCGCATCGTGTGCGGTGCCGCCAACAACCAGCTGGCCCACGACGGCATCGAGAAGCGCGTCGCCGAGCGCGGCATCGTCTACGCGCCCGACTACTGCGTGAACTCCGGCGGCGTCATCCAGGTGGCCGACGAGCTCGACCCGGCCGGCTTCGACTTCGACCGCGCGAAGGCTCGCGCCACCGGCATCTTCGCCACGACGCTCGAGGTCCTGGAGCGCGCCGCCCTCGACGGCCTGCCGCCCTCGATCGCCGCCGACCGCCTCGCCGAGCAGCGCATGCGTGACGTCGGCCGCCTCCGCAGCCTCTACCTGCGCTGACGAGTCACGCGTTTCCGCTCACGAGTCACTCGTTTCCGCTGACGAGTCGCCGGTTTCAGATGAGGAGTCACGGGCGCGACGTTCGCGGCCAGCGACCACCCCGGAACGCAGCTGGCCGGAACCCAGCTGGCCGGAACGCAGCTAGTCGGAACGCAGCTGGACGACGGCCGGCGAGGCGGTCGCGGCCCGCACCACGAGGCGCTCGAGACGGTCGCGGTCGACCTCGTCGCCCCACCACCGCACGGACGTCCCGGTGCCCTCGACCACGGTCAGCGGCACCGGGGCCCCGACGGGCTCGCCGTGGGCGTAGCGCGCACGGAACCCGACGCCGTCGGGCCGCCGGTTCTCGTGCTCGAGCCGCGGACTGAGCGCCGCGACCACCGAGAGACCCCGGCGGTCCCGCCCGTCGGCCAGCACCGGAGGATCCTCGGCGGAGAAGAAGCGCAGGTCGGCCGTGGCCATGATCGGCTTGACGTGGAGCACGCCGCTGGCGTCGGGCCGCGTGTCGGTGCCGCGGCCGTCGTCGACGACCTCGACGGAGCCGTCGCCGTGCAGCACGACGTCGATCCGCCGCGTCAGCCCCTCGGTCGCCTCGTCGAGGGCGTACGCGAGGACCTCGAGCACGGCGTGCTCGGGGTCAGGGCACAACGCAGCGGCTCGTCGACGGACGTCGGCGAGATGGACGACGTCGACCGGGGCTGACCAGTCGTGCGTCGTGACCAGCCTCAACTGGCGGCTGGGTCCTCGTACGACTCGGCGAGATCGGCGTACTGCTCGGGGATCGCGTCCCCTTCGTCGCCGTGGAGTTCCTTCTGCAGATCGTCGAAGTCCGTATCGAACGTACGGTACTTGAGGTTGCGTGCAACCTTCGTCTGCTTTGCCTTTGCACGGCCGCGCCCCATGGGTCCGACCCCCTCGCA
>JALRKU010000466.1 GCA_023254755.1 Aeromicrobium sp.
CGGCACGCCGACCTCCTTGGCGACCGCCGAGATCGCCTCGAGGTCGAGCACGTCGCCCTTGGGGTTGCCGATGGTCTCGCCGAAGAACGCCTTGGTGTTCTCCTTGACGGCCGCGCGCCACGCGTCGGGGTCGTTGTTGTCCTCGACGAACGTCACCTCGATGCCGAGCTTGGGGAACGTGTGCCGCAGGAGCGAGTCCGTGCCGCCGTAGAGGCTGGCGGACGAGACGATGTGGTCACCGGCCTCCGCGACGTTGGTCAGTGCGCCCGTGGTGGCCGCCTGGCCCGAGGCGAAGAGCAGCGCGCCGACGCCGCCCTCGAGGGCCGCGAGACGCTGCTCCACGACGTCCTGCGTCGGGTTGATGATCCGGGTGTAGATGTTGCCCGGCTCGGCGAGGCTGAACAGGTTCGCGGCGTGCTCGGTGTCGCGGAACTGGAACGACGTCGTCTGGTAGATCGGCAGCGCGCGGGCGCCGGTCGTGGGGTCCGGTGTCTGGCCGGCGTGGATCTGCTTGGTCTCGAAGGACCACTGGTCGCTCATGGGTGCTCCTGGTGGGTGCTGGGGTGCTGGGTCCGCTCTGGTGTCTCCTCACCGTGGCACGCGCGCCACGCACCGGATCGACGTCTCAGGATGCGGAATCGGTCGTCCGGACGGCGTGACATGGTGTCGGGGTGACGACCTCCGACGAACGACGTGCCACCTGGCTCGCCGCCTACGACACCCTGCGGGGCGAGCGCGAGACACCCTCGGCGCTCGGCGTCGAGCTGGTCGGGCCGGTGCGGCTGGTGCGGTTCGCGGGCGGTCGGGGCTTCGTCACGTACCGGGACCTCGGCGGTCTCGACGCCGCGGGGGTCGACGAGCTCGTGGGCGAAATCGTGCGGCGCGTCGCCGTCGACGCGTCGTTCGAGCGGGTGGAGTGGAAGACGCGCGCGCACGACGCGGCGCCCGGCCTGCACGAGGCCCTGCTGGCGCGTGGTTTCGTGCCCGACGAGACGGAAGCGATCATGATCGGCGAGCTCGCGGGCCTGGTCCGCGCGACGGTCCCCGACGGCGTGACGGTTCGCCAGGTCGTCGACGCGGCGGACGTGCATGCTCTCGCGGCGACGGCCGACCGGGCCTTCGGCGACGAGCCGTCGGAGGCCTCGGTGGCCGCCCTGCTGCGCCGACAGTCCGTCGACCCCGACCTGGAGCTGTGGGTCGCCGAGGTCGCGGGAGTCATGGTCTCGACGGGGCGGCTGGAGCCGGTGCGCGGCACGCCGGTCGCGGGCTTCTGGGGAGGCGCGACGCTCCCTGCGTGGCGTGGCCGGGGCGCCTACCGGGCCGTCGTCGCCGCGCGCGCCCGGTCCGCGCTCGAGGCCGGCTACACCCTGGCGCACAGCGACTCGACCGCCGCCTCGCGACCGATCCTCGAGCGATCCGGTCTGGTGGCCGTCTCGAGCACGACGCCGTACCGCTGGCGGCGGTCAGCGCCCGCGGTCGTCGGGTGAGCGCCTGCGCCACCACCGGCGACGCGGCGACGGGACAGATGGGCGCGGTGGCGCCTGGGCGAGCCGGCGCCGCCGCTCGCGCCACGCGGCGACCGAGACCTCCACGTCACGCAGGGCGGTGATGACCGGTGGACCGCCCTGGAGCTGACGCCGCGCCTCCAGGATCCGCGCGTTGAACTCCTCGAGGCGGCGGCGGACCTCGGCCTCGACCGCGACCCGGTCGAGCTCGGCGTCGAGGGTCGCGTCGTCCTTGCGCAGCTGCAGGGCCTCGGGCAGCACGCCGCTGATGCGCTCGCGCTCGATCAGGCGCTCGAGCCACCAGTTCGGGTTGCTGGCGGTGTCGACGTGGGGGAGCGGACGGCCGGCGTGCGGCAGGTCGTCGAACTCTCCGCGCTCGATCGCCGCCCGGATCTGCTGGTCGACCCACAGCGCCTGGTCCTCGGGGCGGCGCGGACGTCGCGCGGGGGAGTCGTCGACGTCGTCGTGGGGCGACGAGCCGTCGTCGAGACCAGCCCGGTAGCGGGCCGCTCGGTTCGCGGCCTCGTCGTGGCCAGCGGGATCCGCGTCGCGTGCCATGCCTCCAGCCTAGGTCGGCACGTCGCGGTGGTGCGCTGTCGGCGTCGCCGCCTACCGTGGCCGCATGAGCACTCTGCCGAACCGGCCCAGCACCGCACTCCTGGTCGTCGACGTGCAGGTCGACGTGGTCGCCGCCGCGCACGACCGCGACACCGTCGTGTCGAACATCCGTTCGATCGTGGATCGGGCGCGCGCAGGGGGAGTGCCGGTGGTCTGGGTGCAGGACTCGCTCGACGGCGCGTCGGGCACGCCGGACTGGCAGATCGTCCCCGAGCTCGCGCCGGCCATGGGGGAGCCGGTCGTGCACAAGGACCACGGCGACGCGTTCGAGGCGACGGATCTCGAGCAGGTGCTGGCCGCCGGCGGGATCGGCCACCTGGTGGTCACGGGGGCGCAGACCGACGCGTGCATCCGCTCGACCATCCATGGCGCGTTCACGCGCGGCTACGACGTCACGCTGGTGGGCGACGCGCACACCACCGAGGACCACACGGCGTACGGTGCGCCGGCGCCGGCCGACGTCATCGCCCACACCAACCTGTACTGGCAGCACCAGGACGCTCCCGGACGCACCGCGTCCGTCGTCGCGACCGCCGACGTCACCTTCTGAGCGGAGGAGCGGTCGGCCACACCTCCCGTGGGCCCAATCCTGCACTAGTTGACATAATGTGCATTATCGGAATCAGTTGGTTGGGCGTGGGAGCGCTCGGAAGAGCCGGCGCGACCGCTATGCGTCCTGCACACCCGAGCGGTCGACGACCGGCGGCTCGGTGGACCACGGGAAGTTGATCCACAGGTCGGTGTGCTTCCAGACGAAGTCGGCGGCGATGACGGACCGCGGCTTCTGGTACAGCACCGCGGTGCGGACGTCGGCGACGTGACCGCGACAGAACTCGTCGACGAGCTCGAGCGTCTTGCCGCTGTCGGCGACGTCGTCGACCACCAGCACGCTGAGGTCGTCGAGCTCGGTGACGTCGAGCAGCGGCGGGAGCATCACGGGCGCCTCCAGCGTCGTGCCGACGCCGGTGTAGAACTCCACGTTCATCGTGAACAGGTTCTTGCAGTCGAGCGCGTACGCGATCGAGCCGGCCGGCACCAGGCCGCCACGGGCGATGCCCAGCACGACGTCGGGACGAAAGCCGCTGTCGGCCACCGCCTGCGCGAGCTCTCGCGCCGCGGTGCCGAAGTCGCCCCAGGTCAGGATCTCGCGATCGGTCATGGGGTCATGCTGGCACGTCGAGCGCCGCGGTGAGGTGGTCGGTCATCCACTCCATGCGGATCGCCGCCTCGTGGGTGCCGCCCTGGAGCACGTAGTGGTCGCGACGAGCCTCGACGTGGTGCGCTCGCAGCAGCCCCGCGGCGGCGAGTCGCGCAGCGAAGCGGTCGCCCTCACGGCGCAGCGCGTCGTGCTGGGCGGTGAGGACGACGGTGGGCGGCAGGCCGTCGAGGCGGGGAGCGAGGCCCGGCGAGGCATGGGCCTCTCCCCTGCGGCTGTCGTCGCGGAAGTAGGTCGCTCGGACGAGGCGCAGCAGAGCGGGCGACACCATGGGACGCGACGCCGTCGCCGGTTTGTCGGTCGTGGTGACGTCGAGCGACGGGACGCCGAGCACGAGCAGCCGCGGGCGCTGCAGTCCCTGGTCGCGCAGGAACAAGCAGGCGGACGCCGCGAGGTTCCCGCCGGCGCTGAACCCGGTGACGGCCACGCGCCGTCGGTCGAGTCCCCAGTCGTCGGCGTGCTCGGTGATCCAGGCGGCGACGTCGTGGACCTGCTCGTGGGCCACGGGGTACCGCGCCCTCGGAGCGGCCGTGTAGTCGACGTTGATCACCGCGGCGTCGCAGCGGTCGGCGACGAAGCGGGTCCAGAAGTCGTCCATCTGCGGGTAGCGCATGAGGAACCCGCCGCCGTGCAGGTGCAGCACGACCGGCGCATCCTGCGCGGTTCTGGGCAGCTGCACGCGGCACCGCACCGATCCGTGTCGCGTGGGGACGCTGCGGATCACGACGGGCGGCAGCGGACCGTCGGCGAGGTCGAGTCCTCGGTGGTGCGAGACGGTCAGCGGTGCCGTCCACCCGATCAGCTGCGCCCTCAGGTCGGCTCCGATGCCCATGCGCGTGGTTCGTGGCCGTGCCGCGCTCCTTGCGCCAGCACGAGCCATTGGATTTCGGCAAGCCCAAGTCGGAGGGCGAGCTTCTGTTCTTCCTCGGTCAGGTTGCCAAGAAGAACCAGGTAGAGTGATTAACTTTGATACAATATTTACTTTTATTTGGAGAGAAGATGCTTATGATTTATCAAAATTAAGGTCTTTAATATATAGATTAAAAAATAAATTAGGATTTAACCCTTTTGAAAATCATGCCAATGCGGGAACGTAACAAGTTCAAGTCTTGCTTGGGGTCCAAAATATTATTGCCATAGAAATTAATTTCACCTTCGGCGCGCTGACCTGGATACAAGTCATACATGCGGTTCAAAGTTCTGAGCAAAGTGGATTTACCGCAACCTGACGGTCCAATAAATGCCGTGACATGTCTCTCAGCGATATTCAGGTTGATGTTTTTCAAGCCCTGAAAAGAACCATAGTAGAAATTAAGATTCTTAATCTCTAAGGCATTTTTCAATGCAGTTTCTTGATTTTGATTGGTTTCGCTCATTACATTTCCTTGAATTTGGTCAACATCAAATATATTTCTCATGCTCTTTAACTTTGTACTTTTTGTCTAAACACCACACGGGTCAAAATATTTAATCCCAATACGACCATCGTAATTAACAGGGCAGCACCCCAAGCCAAATTGACCCAGTTGTCATAAGGACTCATGGCAAATTGGAAAATCACCACAGGTAAGTTCGCCATCGGTGCATTCATATTCGTTGAGAAGAACTGATTATTCAGTGCAGTAAATAGCAAAGGTGCTGTCTCGCCACTGACGCGTGCCAAGGCCAATAAGATACCTGTAATCACACCACTTCTGGCCGCTGTTAAGGTCACAGAAAAAGCCACTTTCCACTTAGGCGCGCCCAATGCATAAGCC
>JALRKU010000495.1 GCA_023254755.1 Aeromicrobium sp.
CGCGCGTGGGTGCGCTCGTTCGGCCTGCAGGCCACGCTGAGCAACTGCTCCAACAACTTCGGTCCTCGCCAGCACATCGAGAAGTTCATCCCGCGGCAGATCACGAACCTGATCGACGGCGTCCGTCCCAAGCTCTACGGCGAGGGCCTGAACGTGCGCGACTGGATCCACGTCGACGACCACAACGACGCCGTGCTGACGATCCTGGAGAAGGGCACGATCGGCGACACGTACCTGATCGGCGCGGACGGCGAGAAGAACAACAAGCAGGTCGTCGAGCTGATCCTGGAGCAGATGGGGCAGGCCGACGCCGGCTACGACCACGTCGTCGACCGCCCGGGCCACGACCTGCGGTACGCGATCGACTCGACCAAGCTGCGCACCGAGCTGGGCTGGAAGCCGCAGTACTCCGACTTCGAGTCGGGCCTGGCGGCGACGATCCAGTGGTACCGCGAGAACGAGTCGTGGTGGCGGCCGCAGAAGGCGGCCGTCGAGGCCGCGTACGCCGCGCAGGGCCAGTGAGCATCGAGGGGACGACACCGTGGCCGAGCTGACCGTCCGCGAGACCGCGATCCCGGGCCTGCTGCTGCTCGACCTGCCGGTGCACGGCGACAACCGCGGCTGGTTCAAGGAGAACTGGCAGCGCGAGAAGATGGTCGCCCTCGGCCTGCCGGACTTCGAGCCGGTGCAGAACAACGTGTCGTTCAACGACGCGGTCGGCACGACGCGCGGCATCCACGCCGAGCCCTGGGACAAGTTCGTGTCGGTCGCGACGGGTCGCATCTTCGGCGCGTGGGTCGACCTGCGCGAGGGCGACACGTTCGGCACGGTCGTCACGGCCGAGGTGGGCCCCGACACGGCGGTCTACGTCTCGCGCGGCATCGGCAACGCGTACCAGACCCTCGAGCCCGACACGGCGTACATCTACCTGGTCAACGACCACTGGAGCCCCACGGCGGAGTACACGTTCCTCAACCTGGCCGACGAGACGGTGGCCGTGCCGTGGCCCATCGCACTGGCCGACGCCGAGCTGTCCGATAAGGACAAGGCGCACCCGCGGCTGGCCGACGTGTCGCCGTTCGGTCCGCTCAAGACGCTGATCCTGGGCGCCAACGGCCAGCTGGGTCGCGCGCTGCAGCAGGCGCTGCCCGACGCCGACGCGTGGTCCCGCGACGACTTCGACATCAGCGACCCCGCCGCGTGGGCGGCCGTCGACTGGCGGGCGTACGACACCGTCGTCAACGCGGCGGCCTACACGAAGGTCGACGAGGCCGAGACCGATCAGGGCCGACGCGACGCGTGGCGCATCAACGTGCACGCCGTCGTCGAGCTGGCCAAGGTCGCGACGCGTCACCGGCTGACGGTCGTGCACGTGTCGAGCGACTACGTGTTCGACGGCACCGCTGCCGAGCACCCCACCGACGAGCTGTTCAGCCCCCTCGGCGTCTACGGCCAGACCAAGGCCGCCGGCGACGCGGTCATCCAGACCGTCCCGCGCCACTACATCGTGCGCACCAGCTGGGTGATCGGCGACGGACCCAACTTCGTGGCCACGATGCAGCGGCTGGCCGAGAACGGCGTCGATCCCGCGGTGGTCGACGATCAGGTGGGCCGCCTGAGCCACACCTCCGACATCGCCGCCGCGATCGCCGACCTGCTCGCGACCGACGCCCCCTACGGCACCTACAACGTCACGAGCGGCGGCGAGCCGAAGAGCTGGTTCCAGATCGCCCGCGAGGTGTTCGCCGACGCCGGCCACGACCCCGATCGCGTCTCCCCCACCAGCACCGAGGCCTACGGCGAGGGCAAGTCCCTCGCCCCCCGCCCCCGCAACAGCACCCTGTCCTGACCCCGGCCCTCGGCCTACCATACTTTTCGTATTACACTTTGATCATGACCAAGGAGACGATCCAGGGCGCGCCGGTCACCGACGACCAGATCGAGCAGTGGGCTGCAGAAGCCGAGCAGGGCTACCCCCCTGAGGTACTTCGCAAGCGCGGCCGCAAGCCTGTCGGCGACGGCCCCGGAACCGTCGTGCCGGTCCGCATGGACGAGACACTGCTCGCCGCGATCTCCGAGTTGGCGGCGAAACACCACGTCAGCCGCTCCGAAGCCATCCGCGAGGCGGTCCGCCGGGCAGTCGCCACGTCGTAGTGCAGGTCCACCGCGCTGCGCTCAAGCATGGCATCGCCCGCGAGGATGCGCTCGCCGCAGCGGAGTCACCGCTGTACGTCGCCAACCTCGATGATGGGAGTCCTGCCCGCCAGCTCCGGCTCGGGTTCGACACCCGCGGTCGACTACTCGAGCTGGTCGTGCTGACCTTCGACAGCGGCAACGAGCTGATCATCCACGCAATGAAGGTGCGACGCCAGTACCTCGAGCTGCTCGACTGACTCACCGGTCGCCAGCCGAGGAGCGCAGCGACGAGCGCGGTCAGGCGCCGGTGAGCAGGCAGGCTCGCCCCACCCAGTCGAACTCGACCGCCTCACCGACCGCAAACGAGCACACCCAACCCACGGCACCCACCACCGGTCGCCAGCCGAGGAGCGCAGCGACGAGCGCGGTCAGGCGCCGGTGACCTGGCACGCTCGCCCCACCCGGGAT
>JALRKU010000020.1 GCA_023254755.1 Aeromicrobium sp.
CCGAACAAGCTGCACCAGCAGATCGCCAAGGAGGCCCTCGCGGCCACCGGTCTCGAGGACAGCTTCGACGTCGTGGCCCGCGTCACCGGTGGTGGCATGACCGGTCAGGCCGGCGCGCTGCGCCTCGGCGTGGCCCGTGCCCTCAACGGCATCGACGAGGAGGTCAACCGCCCGGTCCTGAAGAAGGCCGGTCTGCTGACCCGCGACGCCCGCATCAAGGAGCGCAAGAAGGCCGGCCTTAAGAAGGCCCGTAAGGCTCCTCAGTACAGCAAGCGCTGATCGAGGTCTCGACCCGATCGTGGGCCGGATCTTCGGTACCGACGGTGTCCGCGGGCTCGCCAATCGCGACCTGACGGCAGAGGTCGCCGTCGACCTGTCGGTCGCTGCTGCCCACATCCTGGGCGAGATCGGTGCGTTCGCCGACCAGCGACCCACTGCGGTCGTCGGCCGCGACCCGCGGGCCTCGGGGGAGTTCCTCGAGGCCGCCGTGGTCGCCGGTCTGGCGTCGGCGGGGGTCGACGTGCACCGACTCGGTGTCGTCCCCACCCCCGGCACGGCCTACCTGACCGCTCTGCTCGACGCCGACATGGGCGTCATGATCTCGGCCAGCCACAACCCGATGCCCGACAACGGCATCAAGTTCTTGGCGCGCGGCGGACTCAAGCTCGACGACGACCTCGAGATCCAGATCGAGAACCGGCTCGAGGAGCCGTGGGACCGCCCGACGGGTGCTGATGTCGGGCGCATCGGCGACAGCTCGTCGGGCGTCACGGCGTACGTCAAGCACCTCGTCGAGACCGTGCCGCGGCGACTCGACGGGCTCACGATCGTGCTCGACTGCGCGAACGGCGCGGCGTTCCAGGTCGGCCCGGCGGCGTTCGAGCGGCTCGGCGCCGAGGTGGTCGCGATCCACGCCGAGCCCGACGGGCTCAACATCAACCAGGACTGCGGCTCCACGCACCTGTCCGACCTGCAGAAGGCCGTCGTCGAGCACGGCGCCCACGCCGGCTTCGCGTTCGACGGCGACGCCGACCGGTGCCTGGCGGTCGACGCCACGGGGGCGGTCGTCGACGGCGACCAGATCCTCGCGCTGCTGGCCGTCGCCGCCCGAGACGCCGGGCGACTCGCCGACGACACGGTCGTCGCGACCGTCATGAGCAACCTCGGCTTCATGCTCGCCATGGCCGAGAACGACATCGAGGTCGTTGCGACCGCCGTCGGCGACCGCTACGTCCTCGAGGCCATGCGGGCCGGCGGGTTCTCCCTGGGTGGAGAGCAGTCCGGGCACGTCATCATGGCCGACCACGCCACGACCGGCGACGGCGTGCTCACGGCGCTCCACGTCGCGGCGCGGATGGCCGAGACCGGGGCGTCGTTGGCCGACCTCGGCGCGGTCATGACCCGCCTGCCCCAGGTCCTGGTCAACGTTCCCGACGTCGACAAGTCGCGCGCCGACACCGACCCGGTCCTGCAGGGAGAGGTCGCGGTCGCTGCTGCCCGGCTCGGCGACACCGGTCGCGTCCTGCTGCGCCAGTCGGGCACCGAGCCCCTGGTGCGGGTGATGGTCGAGGCGCCCACGCACGAGGAGGCCACCGACGTCGCGCAGCACCTCGCCGACGTCGTCCGCCGCACTCTCACGCTCTGACGCGTCTCCCCGTTGCGGAGCCATCGGGTCGGTGCCGTTCCCTGCGTCCCGGGGTCGCGGACCGTACGATCGGGCGATGCCCGACGTGGAGAGGCTCGACGAGCGAGACTACGACGCCTGGTACGACGTCTACGCCGCCGCGCACCACCGCGACTACGACTGCCCGTGGCTGTCGATCGAGAAGCGGGTCAATCTAGTAGATGACGAGTACGGCACCAAGATCGCGCTGCTTCGCCGCGACGGCGAGCGGATCGTGGCGGGTGGCGTCGCGGTGCTGCCGTTGCGTGACAACACGACCCTGGCGTACGTCGACGCGTGGGTCCACCCCGACGACCGGCGCCGTGGACACGGGAGCGCCGTGCTGGCCGCCCTCTGCGACGTCGCTCGCGACGCCGGGCGCACGCGGCTGTTCGCCGAGGCCGTCTGGGGCGTCGACGACGAGACGTCCGCGGGGCGGGAGTTCGTCCTCGCGCGAGGCTTCACCGCCGACCTGGTCGACGCGATCCGCCAGCTGGATTCGCCGAGCGACCCGCCGGAGGCGCCCGCCGCCGAGGGCTACACGCTGCACACCTGGCGCGGGGAGTGTCCGGACCAGTGGGTCGAGGAGTACGCCGACCTGCGGCAGAGAATGAACTCCGAGGCGCCCAGCGGTGACGTCGGGCTCGAGGAGGAGTACTGGGACGCCGACCGGGTCCGTCTCGACGAGGCGGCCACCGCTCGGTCGCGGCGCGAGATCCAGGTGGTCGTCGCCCGGCACGACGCGGGTCGACTGGTCGGTCACACGCAGCTGCTGTTCCCCGAGGACGGCGTCGAGGTGTACCAGTGGGACACGCTCGTGCTGCCGGAGCACCGCGGGCACGGCCTGGGACTCGCGCTCAAGGTCGCGGCGATGCGGGCGTCGGTCGACCTGCTGGAGGGCCGTCGTCGTGTCACGACCTACAACGCGGGCTCGAACGCCCCGATGATCGCGGTGAACGAGCGGCTCGGCTTCCGGCAGGTCGCCTGGTGCGGCGAGCACGTGCGAGACGTCTGACGCACGTCAGAGCTTGCGGAGCCGCACCCACTTGACCGTGTGGTCCGATCCCTTGCGCAGCACCAGCGTCGCTCGGCCCGTCGTGGAGGCGATGTTCTCGCGCAGGTTGGGCCAGTTGATCGTGTCCCACAGGTGCTCGGCCCGCTCGATCGCCTGCTCGTCGGTGAACTCGCTGTACCGGTGGAAGTACGACTGGGGGTCCGCGAACGCGGTCTTGCGCAGCGAGAGGAACCGGTCGACGTACCAGCGCTTGATGTCGCGGCTCGAGGCGTCGACGTAGATCGAGAAGTCGAACAGGTCGCGGATCGCGAGGCCGGGGCTGCCGTCGGAGCGCACCTTGGCCGAGCCGAGGACGTTGAGTCCCTCGATGATGACGATGTCGGGCCGCTGCAGCGACAGCACCTCGTCGGTGCGGTCGTAGGTGAGGTGGGAGTAGGTCGGGGCGGTGACCGTCTCGACCCCCGACTTCAGCTCCATCACGAACCGGAGCAGCGCCTTGCGGTCGTACGACTCGGGGAACCCCTTGCGGTCGAGGATGCCCCGACGCTCGAGCTCGGCATTGGGCCACAGGAACCCGTCGGTCGTGACGAGGTGGACGTTGGGGTGCTCCGGTGACCGCGACAGCAGCTCGCGCAGCACGCGCGCGATGGTCGACTTGCCGACGGCGACCGATCCCGCGATGCCGATGACGTAGGGGACGCGCTGGGGCTGCGGGTCTCGCAGGAACTCCTCCGTCGCCCGCCACAGCTCGCCGGCCTGTCGGTACCGCATGCTGAGCAGCTCCGTCACCGGCAGGTAGACCTCGCGCACCTCGGTCATGTCGAGCTCGTCGCCGAGGCCGCGGAGTCGCTCGACCTCGCCCGCGCTGAGCGGCAGGGTCACGCCCTCGGCGAGCTGGGCCCAGGCGGATCGCTCCAGCTCGACGTACGGGGACGGCTCGCGCGACATGACCACCATTGTGTCGGTCGACGAGAGACGGGCGACAAGCGGTCGGCACCCGCCGGTGGGAGCTGCCGGCGGGGAGACGTCCCCATCGACGTGCTGCGCTTGTCCTCCGATCGTGGGACACATGGCTCGTTCTCCTGCGGATCACCCCTGCGCTCGCCCATGCTTCCAGCACTCCCGATCGAGCCCGGCCGCGGCGCTCGACCTCTCGACGAAGGACGTGCCGTGCCTGCTGACGTCGCCGATCCCGCGGATCACGCGGTGACCGACCATCGCGGCATCGTGGTGACGGCGGCGGGGGTCAGTGACGTCGGCCGGGTGCGTCAGCACAACGAGGACGCCTGGTTGATCGCGCCCCCCGTGTACGTGGTCGCTGACGGGATGGGTGGTCACGAGGCGGGCGATCGTGCCAGCAGAGCCGTCGTCCGTGCCTTCTCCTCGCTCGAGGGGACCGACGTGGTCACGGTCGCCGACATGGACCGCTGCGTCCGGCTGGCTCAGGCATTGGTCGACGGCCTCGCGGTGGACGACCGCCCGGCACCCGGGTCGACCGTGGTCGCCGCCGCCTTCACGGTGATGGACGGTGCCGACGTCTGCCTCGTCGCGCACGTCGGCGACTCCCGCGCCTACATCTGGCGCGGCGGGGCCCTCGAGCAGATCACGCACGACCACTCGCTCGTTCAGGAGATGATCGACGCCGGGGACCTGGAGGCCTCACAGGCACAGCAGCACCCGGAGCGCCACGTCATCACGCGGGCGATCGGTGCTCTCGAGGACTCCGTCGCCGAGTTCGGCATGGTGCCCGCCATCATCGGGAGTCGCATCCTGCTCTGCTCCGACGGCCTCACCTCCGAGGTCGACGACGACGTGATCTGCGGGGTGCTCACCTCGGTGCCGGAGCCGCAGGTCGCCGCGCGTGAGCTCGTCGACACCGCCGTGTCGCACGGCGGAAGGGACAACGTGACGGTCGTCGTGATCGACGTGGTCGGGGGCTCCGCCGGCGACGACACGCTGCCCGGCAGGACGCGGCTGGTCGAGGACACCGTGAGGACGAGAACGGCATGACCGGATTCCGCTACAGCCGCGGCGACGCCGCCACCGCGGTGCACGGCCAGTCCGCCGTCATGACGCTCGGACCCCCCGACCTCGTGGTCGACCTCTGGCGCATCATCGCGGGAGACGACTGGACCCCCCTCGAGCTGCTCGACCGACTGACCCGGGACGGACTCGCTGCCACTCCGTCGTTCGCGGCCGTGGTCGTGCGGGGCAGTCACGCAGCGGTGCTGGTCCGGGGCTCCTGCCTCGCCGACATCACGGAGGCATCGGGCACCCGGGTGGTCAGCGGGACGGCGGTCTCGACGTGGACCGAGGTGTCCGTGCCGTGGAGCGACGGCACCCGCGTCGCCCTCCGTGCCGGAGAAGGTGCGTCCGTCGACCCGGGGTGGCCGATCCTCT
>JALRKU010000034.1 GCA_023254755.1 Aeromicrobium sp.
TGCTTGAGGACGCCGGCGGCCTCCTCGATGTAGCCGCGGCGCTCCTCGGGCGTGGCCCGCAGGATGCTGTCGAGCTGACCCTGGCCGACGATCACGTGCATCTCGCGACCGATGCCGGAGTCGCTCAGCAGCTCCTGCACGTCGACCAGGCGGCACGTCGTGCCGTTGATGGCGTACTCGGAGCCGCCGTTGCGGAACATCGTCCGCGAGATCGTGACCTCGGCGTACTCGATGGGCAGCGCGCCGTCGGAGTTGTCGATGGTCAGGACGACCTCGGCCCGGCCGAGCGGAGGTCGACCCGACGTGCCGGCGAAGATGACGTCCTCCATCTTGCCGCCACGCAGGGACTTGGCGCCCTGCTCGCCCATCACCCAGCTCAGCGCGTCGACGACGTTGGACTTGCCGGAGCCGTTGGGCCCCACGACGCAGGTGATGCCCGGCTCGAGCTGCAACGTCGTGGCCGAGGCGAACGACTTGAACCCACGCAAGGTGAGGCTCTTCAGGTACACGGACGCCCTCCGACGGCTGACTCAGGTAGCGCTCACCCTAGTCGGTCGAGCGCGCCGCGTGGCCGCGGATCGGGTGCGGGCGCGGCGAGTGGCGGGCACCTGCAGTGCCCGTCCGGACGTGGGCCGTCCGGTGCCGTGTCAGTGCGCGAGGGGCTCGAGGATGTCGCGCGCGGTGACGACGTCACCACGGTCCGCGACGACGGCCCGCAGGCCGTCGTTCTCCGCCTTGAGGCGAAGCACCTCGGCCTCGAGATCGGCGACGCGTCGCCGGAGCTGAGCCACCTCGCGCACCTGCGAGGGGGTCGGTCCGCCGACGTAGCCGATGAGAGCCTTGGCCATGAAGAGATCTCTCCGTTGAGAAGGAGCCGGTGAAGGTGGCGGCAGGGGCCTGATCGGGATCCGATCGACCGGTACCGCGTCTCCCAGTGTCCCACCCGGCGCGGAGCCGGTCAAACGCCGGCCGGACCGGCGCGCCGCGCGACATAGGCTGCACCCATGGCCGACTCCCAGGACCTCTTCGACCCGCTGACGGGACGGTGGACGCGGGTCTCGCCCGCCCTCGCGACCGTGCGTCGGCTCACCGAGACGCTCCCCCTCGCGCTCGGGGCGGTCGTGGCGCTCGTCGTCGCCGTCCTGGTGCCCGGACTGCGGTGGATCCCGCTCGTCGTGGGTGCGCTCGTCGCCGCCGCGGCCGCCTGGCACTTCGTCTGGGCCCGGCGCAACCAGCGCTCGTGGGGCTACGCCGAGGCCGACGACGACCTCCTGGTGACGTCGGGTGTCTGGTTCCGACGGCTGGTCGCGGTGCCGTACGGCCGGATGCAGTTCGTCGACGTGCACGCGGGCCCCGTCCAGCGCTGGTTCGGCATCGCGTCGGTGACCCTGCACACGGCCAGCCCCGAGACGGCCGCCACCATCCCCGGCCTGCCGACCGCCGAGGCGACCCGCCTGCGCAACCGGCTGACCGAGCTCGGCGAGACCCGGAGCGCCGGTGTCTGACCCGTCCGGGATCGACGCCACCGGACCCGACCCGACCGGACCCGACCCGACCCGACCCGACCCGACCGGGCCCGACCCGACCGTGCCCGACCCGACCGTGGAGGCGGTGGGGCTGCGGACCCATCCCCTGTCGGCGCTGGTCCAGGGCGTGCTCTGGGCCGGTGCGGCCTTCGTCGGTCTCGCCGGGTCGCTGCTCGGAGGCAACGACTGGGGCCTCGTCGGGATCCTGGCGAGCCTCGCGATCGCGCTGGTGGGCGGACTCGTCGTCGGGGCTCTCGCGGGCTACCTCGGCTGGTACTTCACGCGCTACGTCATCGACGGCAATGAGCTCCGTATCACCAGCGGCGTCCTGACCAAGTCGTCGCGCCGCATCCCCTACGAGCGGATCCAGTCCGTCGACGTCGCCGAGCCCTTCGTGGCTCGGGTCGTGGGGCTGGCCGAGCTGCGCATCGACATGGCCGGCGGCGACGACTCGCGCACCAGCCTGCACTACCTCCCGCTCGACGAGGTCCGCCGCCTGCGCCGGCTCCTGCTGCACCGCGCCCACGGCCACGCGGCCGACGCGGAGCCGGTCGACGAGGAGCGCACGCTCATCGCCCGGGTCGCACCGGAGCGGATCATCATCGGCACGCTGCTGTCGCTGGACTTCCTCGGCGTCGCCGCCCTGCTCGTCGCGGCCCTCGTCACGGCGGTGTGGACGCGCGAGATCTTCATCGCGATCGGCGGCATCCTGCCGTTCGGTGCGGCGATCGCCCAGATCGTCGCGCGACGCGTCGTCCAGCAGTGGGACTTCCGGCTGTCCCGAGGAGAGCGTGGTCTACGGATCGAGCGCGGCCTGCTGTCGCGCACCTCGCAGACGATTCCGTTCGACCGCGTGCAGGGCGTCGCCGTCAAGGAGCCGTTCATCTGGCGTCGCCTGGGCTGGCAGCGGCTGGAGGTCGACGTCGCCGGGTACGCGGCACAGTCCGACGACGACGGCGTCAACAGCACCTCGACGCTGATGCCGATCACCGATCCGGCGCTGGCCGCATCGGTCGTCGCCGAGCTGCTGCCGACCGGCACCGAGCGGATCACCCTGGACCGACCCACCACCCGGTCCAGGCTGTTCGCGCCGATCGGCTGGCGCTACCGGTCGATCGAGGCGCGCGCGGGCGTCGTGGAGTCGGTGACCGGCTGGCTCGAGCGCACCACGAGCATCGTCCCGCACACCAAGAACCAGTCCGTCGAGCTCCGGCAGGGCCCCTTGCAGCGGTGGCGCGGCGTCGCCACGGTCGAGATCCACTCGCCCCCCGGCCCGGTCGACGTCGACGGCCGCCACCTCGACCAGGACGCCGCCCGACGCTTCTGGCGCGAGCACGTGGACCGGATCTAGGCGCGGCGAGTCCCAGGTTTCACACGCTGCCGTGGGAAACCGGGGTTGACGACCAC
>JALRKU010000335.1 GCA_023254755.1 Aeromicrobium sp.
CCAGTTCCATCAGCTGATACGGGATCGAGACGAGTGCCTTCGAGCAACTCGGCCTCTGTGGCGAGCACCCGGCGCCCGTTGCCGTCACCGCTGTTCCAGCTGACGGTGGTCGACCGATAGCCGCTCGACGAACCGGCGGCACCCGGGGGAAGAGGCTGACCGAAAGGCTTGAAGTCCGCACCCGATGTCGCCGACGTTCCTTCAACCGGTCCCACACCGGTGGGCTCAGTGATCGGCGTCAACGTCACGCGCAGGCCCGTGTCGCTGTTCTTGGTGAACTTGATCGGCAGCTCGGTCTCGGCGCCCTCGGCGCGCGTCGGCGCAGGGACCTCGTCCGACCAGCCGTCAGAGGTCTCGATGCGGTAGGACTTCACCTCGAACCCGCCGTTGTCCGCCGGAGTCCTGAAGGCCAGGGTCCCCTTCTTGCCGACGGCGTCGGTCTTGTCCGAGCCCTTCTTGCGCAGGTTGGTCGGTGCGCTCGCCTTGTCGTAGACGGCCACCTGGGTGGATTCGACCCACTCGTCGGCCGATCCCGCCCGGTTCGCGGCCTTGACCCTCACCGAGTACTCCGCACCGTTCTCGACGGTGAAGTCCGTCGCCGTGCCCGAGGACTGCTTCGAGCCGGCAGGCCGGCCGTTCTTCAGGATCTCGACCGTGTAGTCATCGATGCCGTCGGGGTCGCCCCCGTCGTCGCTCGGCGCGTTCCAGCGAGCGTTGACGTGGCCATCGCCGCTGCCGTCGGGCGCATCGGCGGTAATGCTGACGCCCGTCACCGGACCGGGCTTCGTGAACGGGGTGGAACCCTCGGACCAGTTCGACCACGGGCCCTCGCCCTTGTCGTTGACCGCCCGCGCCCGGAACCGGTACTCGGTTCCGTTGGAGAGAGATCCGAACGCCTGCGACGTCTTGCTCGCAGCGAACCGCTTGGAGCCGCCAGGCGACTGCTCGACCTCGTAGGCCGTGACCGGGGATCCTCCGTTGTCCGGAGGTGTCCGCCACGACACGTCCAGCTTCCGGTCGCGCGAGGGGTGCACGACCTGGGGATCGATCGTCGGAGCCGCCATCTGCTCGGGCTTGACGTCCGGTGTCACGGGGGCCGACTTGGGGCTGGCGTCGCTGGGACCCTGCTCGTTGACCGCGACGACGCTGAACCGGTACGCGGTCCCCGAGTCCAGGCCGTCGATGCGGCACTGCGTGCCCTCGCAGCGCTTCTCACCCCCGTTCCAGGTGACCTCGTAGTGAGTGATCGGCTTGCCGTTGTCGTCCGGCGCGGCCCAGCCGAGCCGCACCGCGTCCGCGCCTTCCGGTTCGGCCGTGGGCGTGCCGGGGGCATCCGGGACGTCGGCGACCGAGACCTCCAGCCGTCCCGCGATCTGCCGGGACGGGGTTCCCGAGCCGTCGCTCATCCGGAACGCCACCACGACGACTCCGTCGAACCCCTTGGCTGGGGTGACCGTCAGCTCGGTGCCGTCGACGGCGGGCGCCGTGGACCGTCCGCTGACGATCCGCGCGTCAGAGACCTTCTTGGCCTTCTTCGGGAACGGGTCGTGCACGACCTCACGAGCGAGGTCGACCGTGGTGGGCTCACCAGCCTTCCCGTCGACACGGATGGGGTCGTTCAGCGTCATCGGGTCGCGCGCCGAGTCCACCACGGTGACCTCGATCGTCCCCGTCGAGGGCTTCTTCACCGAGCCGTCGTCGACCTCGATCGTCAGCCGGACGGTGTCGCCGATCTCGGCGTCATCGCCGGCCGAGACCTTGATCGTGTCGCCGTCGACCGACCCCTCGACGCCGCGCACCGACTCGGGGACGCGGAACGTCAGGGTGTCGTCGTTCGCGTCGGTCGCGAGCGTCGTGGTCGAGATCTCGACGGAGTCGCCCCCGCGCTCGACGTCGATCGCGGTCGAGCGGACCTCGGGCGGCACGTTCCCGACGGGCAGGACGGTGATCGGCACGGTGATCTGCGAGACGAGCGCCGTGTCGTCCTTCTCCTCGCGGGCGTCCGTGACGTCCAGCGTCATCGAGGCGGGCCCGTGGTACGACTTCGGCGCCCTGAAGACGAGGGTCGACGAGTCCTTGCTCGGCTTGGTCTTGCCGTCACCGCGAACGACCTCGATGCGGTCGCGTCGCACGATCGTCGGCGCACGTCCGTCGCGGACGTCGATGATCGACTCGAGGGAGATCTCCTCGACGTCGCCGGCCTTGACCTCTACCGGCACCTGGGACTCGTCGAGGACCGGCGGCACGGAGTCCGTGCCGGCGACGTAGACGAAGCCGAACGACTCCTGCTCGTCGCGATCGACCAGCCGGTAGGGCACGACCTGGTCCTTCTTCGCCAGGGTCAGCACCAGCTTCCTGCCCGAGCGGGTCGCGTTCTCGGTCACGGGATCGAAGCGCAGCGACGACCGAGCCCCGTCGAGATCGCCGTCGTTCTTGAGGACGTCGACCTCGACCGTGTCGCCTGGAACCTTTCCCGCGATCTTGCCGAGCGGCACCGTGTCGTCGACGGCCGTCGGGGCGTAGGCCGGTGCCAGCGCGCTCGAGACGAGCGTCAGCCGAGCCGTGGAGGTGCCGCCGAGACGGTCGGTGACCGAGTACTGCGCCGACGCGCTCCGCTCGGAACGCCCGTCCAGATCGGGCGAGGTCATCTGCACGCTGTCACCGACGACCGCGGCCTCGACACCGTCGGCCGTCGAGACGGTCGGCAGCAGGCGGAAGCCGTCGCCGTCCGGATCCGAGTCGTTGTCGCGGACCGGGTACTGGATGGTCTTGCCGGGTCGCACCATCAGGACGTCGTCCAGCGCCGTCGGAGGCTGGTTGACAGCCGACCGGGGGGCGACGCCGACGCGGACCTGGGTCGTCCCGGACGCGTCGTACTGGTCGGAGACCTGGACGGTGAACGTGTCGGTGCCGGCCGCCGTGGCGTAGGACTCGTACTCGACCCAGTCGACTCCCTGCCCGACGATGCGGCCCGAGGTCGGCTGCCGCACGACCGCCGTCAGCGACACCGGATCGCCGTCGCGGTCGGAGTCGAAGGCGTTCAGCGGGATCCTGACCTTCCTGCCGGCGATCGCTCTCGCCTCGATCGGCGACGGCTGGGGCCGTTGGTTGCCCTCGGCCGAGTCCGGGTTCACGTGGAGCACGACGCGTGCCGAGTCACCGGCCTGGCCCGGGTCGCGCACGGTGTACGAGAACTGCAGCTCGCTCGGTTCGTCGACGTCGGGCACCAGCACGCGAACGGTGGAGCCGTTCGCGACGACCGGCACGTCCTCGGGAAGCTCGGAGAGGTCCTGGCCGTACACCGTCAGTCGATCGCCGTCGGGGTCCGAGTCGTTCGCGAGGATCGGCAGGCTGACGATGGTGCCGGCGCGCACGGAGAAGTCGTCGTCCAGGGCGACCGGCGCCCTGTTCTCGTCGCCCTCGGTCGCGCTGACGCTGATCGTCCCCTCGACGGTGTTCTCCCCGTCGGACACCTGGTAGCCGACTTCCTGCGGCGCCTCCATCGGCGCGACCGCCTCGACCCGGACGAACCGGCGATCGATCAAGGAGGCCTTCAGCCCTTCGGGCACGTCCGCGAATCCTCGCACCACGAGCACGTCGCCGTCCGGGTCGGAGTCGTTGGCGAGCACGTCGACCAGCGCGGACCTGCCCGACACGAGGTTCGCGGTGTCGCGCTCCGCGACGGGAGGCCGGTTGCTCTTGCCCGACGAGACGACGTCGACGCGCACGACCTGAGGCTTCGCGGATCCGGCGTCGTTCGCGGCGACGTAGTCGAGGTAGTACGAGCCGGGGTCGCGGGCAAGGACCGTGATCGTGCCCTTGTCGCCGTCGACCGTTCGCTCGACCTTGCCCCTCGACGCGGTCTGGAGGTCTGCCCGAGGGATCCGGATGCCACCGACAGGGTCGGTGTCGTTCGTCAACGGCTCGATGACGATCGGGGACCCGGCTGCGCCGGTGACTCGGTCGGCGATCGTGACGGGCACGGCCCTCGCGGGCGACACCACGGACACGGCGACCTTGCCCCTGGCCTCGGCCGATCCCCCGGAGAGCGTGAAGTCGATGGTCTTGTTCGACCCGGGCTTGCCGTCGTCGACGAACGTGATGGTGCCGTCCGGGCGGAACCTGACCTGGCCGGCCTTGCTGGAGGCCGCGGTGAGCACGAGCGGATCGCCATCGGGGTCGTACCACGCGGGCATGACGTTGATCTCGCCCTCGTGGCCGCGGGCCACGGTCAGCTCGTTCTCGCGCTGCTCGAACTTCTTCGGCTTCGCGTCGTCCTCGGGGGAGACGATCGACAGCCGGACGTCAGCGGGGTCCTCGGGATTGCCCGGCTGGCCGTCGCTGACGGAGTAGCTGAAGGTGACCTCGTCGCGCACGTTGTCGCCGATGCGCGCCTGGATCTGAGTGCCGTTCCCGACCACGCTGAGACGCACGTCGGCGTCACCGTCGGCCGTCAGGTTCGGCGACACGGTGAGGACGTCGCCGTCGGGGTCGGTGTCGTTGACCGTGACCGGAAGGACGACCGTCGAACCGGGGCGGGCACCGAAGATCTCGTCGTCCTCCGCCGACGGCGGCTGGTTCTTCTCGCGGTCCTTCTGCTTCTCCTCGATCTCCTCGGGCTTCTCCTTCTTGCGCGGATCGACCGTGTCCCAGTTGTCGACGATCTTCATGCCGGCCTGCACCATCCACGACAGTCCCCCCGACGCGTCGTTGAGGACGATCACGTCGCGATTGACCCGGAAGACCAGCTCCGCGTCGGCCGACAGCTGCCGGATCTTCTCCGTCGAGCCGCCGTCCTCGCAGACCTGCTCGAAGTTCCTGCTCGCTGCCACGTCGCGCCACGCCGCGTACACGCAGTCGTCGACGACCGCTGGTGCGGCCGGCACCCCGTCGACGTCGACGCCAGAGATCTTCTCGAGATCACCGCCGCCGACGCCCGTTCGGTACAACCCCGACGACGTCGCCAGGTGGACGACGTCGGTCGGTCCGGCGTCCTCGCCCTGGGGCAGCTGCAGGACGGCGCCCTGGGGATCGTCGACGGTGGTAGAACCCGCGCCCGGGCGCAGCACGACGCCGGCCGCGGCGTCGAGCACCACCGGATGGTCGCCGACGACGGTCATCGTCGCGCCGTCGCCGACCTCGCCGCCCAGACCCTGCCTGTCGCCGACGACCGGGAGTCCGTTCACGTCGAGCTCGACCGGCACGATCGCGTTGCGCCCGCGGTCGAGGAAGAACGCGACCCCGTCCGCCGAGACGGCGACGGTGCTGTTCTGACCCAGTCCGTCGAGCGTCGCCGGCGTCGCGACGTCCGAGAACCCCTCGAGCCCCGTGCTCGACAGCACCCAGCCCTTGCCGGACCGAGAGTCGACCATCGCGACGGTTCGTCGGCCCGCTGCCGTCGTCATCGTGCGGGGGACCTCGACGGGCTTGCCGGCCGCCCCGCCGGCGACGTCGACGAGTCGGACCCGGCGCGACTCGCCGCCACCGAGGTCGACCAGCTGGACGTCGGCTGCCCGCTGGAAGACGTCGGTGTTGCTCGACTCCGACACCACACCGAGGTCGAGCTGCTTGATCTGCGAGTTCAGTCGGCCCACGAGGAGCTTGCTGTCCTTCGTGACCCACACGCCGCCGTCGTTCAGGTCCACCTTGGTGATCGGCAACCCCTCCGACGTGACGGCCATCGCCACCAGGAGCCCGGCCACGAGGGTCAGCGCGGTGCCGGACGCGATCCGGCGGGCCAGGTCACGTCGGGTGCGCGTGAACCAGGCCGAGACGAGGTCGAGCTGCGGGGGGAGGTTCATCGGACAGGCTCCTGAGCAGGCGCGTCGAGCAGTGGGAGGTGCTCGGGACGGACGATCTTCGCGGCGACCACGTACTCGACGAGTCGCGCCCGACGATGGGTCGCGAGCTGCCCCTGACCGCCACGCAGCCCCTTGACTCCGGCCCTGGAGAACTTGTCGCAGACGTTGTCGAGCTTGCGATTGAACGTGGTGATGCTCCAGCCCAGACGCGTCGCGGTCGCGGCGTTGGTGGGCAGCTCGCTGGCCCCCGTGCCCACACGACGCAGGGTCTGCTCGGCGAGGGCCAGGACCATGCGGAACTGCGCAGGTGTCAGGTCGACGGCGCCGAGCGTGGTCTCCCCGACGACCTCGCCGCTGTGCTCGGACACCACGTCGAAGGTGGGTTGATCGGTGTGGACCTCGATCTCGTAGGTCGTCTCGCCCGCCGTGAACAGCACGGTGAGCGCCGGCAGGACGATCGGCATGCGAGCTCCGGGACCCAGCCACGACTGCAGCGTTCCGACTCCACCGCTGATCGTGACGGACAGCCGTGACCCGACGTTGGCGATCCACCAGAAGCCGTGCTCGTGCGAGAACTCGACGAGCTTGCGGTGCAGGTAGGCGTTGTCGTCGTCGACCACGAGGTCCGCGTCGCGACCGGCGGAGAAACGGTCGCCGCTGGCCAGGCGGAACTCCTCGCCGCAGAACTCGACGACCAGGCCCGCCGCGGCCGGACTGCCGCTCATCGTCGTGCCTCGCATGCCTGGACCGGTTCTGATCGCTCGCTGCCGACCACGGTGCTCACCTCGATGCAGGCGACCTCGCCGCGGCCTGCGGGAACCGTCGCTGCGGTCGTGTCGGCGGGAGGACCGACGGGTGCCAGCTCGCCGGGCCCCGACCCGGTGCTCACGAGGTACAGCGCGTCGGAGACGCCTTCGGGAGCGCCCCAGGTGAACCGGACCCCGTCGGCCACGTCCTGGTGACCCAGGTCGCGCGGCGGCGCCAGGGCCTCGCCGACCACGTCGGCGACCGCCGGGCGGGACGTCGACGAGGCGGTGGGCGGTCGGTCGCCTTCACCGTCCGGGAGGACCACCGCCGCCAGGGCGACTGCCGCCACCGCGGCTGCGAGCAGCAGACCTGCGACGAGACCGGCAGACGACCGTGACGCCGTGGCCCCCGACGGCGGCGTGACCTCGCCGGGTGTCGAGAGGAAGTGCGAGCCGTCGGTCTGGTCGGCGACGACGGGTCCGCCGCGCGCCATCGTGTCCGGCACCAGGTCGGCTGTCGCCGCTCCCGGTCGCTTGCGGGCGGTGCGGCCGTCGATCTGGCCCGGCGGGGCCGACGCGACCTGCGGGACGACGATCGGCCGCAGGCGCGTGCCAGCAGTCCCTTCCGGCACGATGATCTGGACCGGGCGGACCTGCGTCCGTTGCTCTCCGTCCTGGACCGGCGCGGCGGTCGGCGACGCGTCGAGCACGTCGATGCGCGTCTGGCCGAGGCGCAGCTGCTGCTGGACGTCCTGGAGCGAACGGGCGAAGGCCATCGCCGTCGGGTGTCGACCCGCGACGTCCTTCGCCATGGCCCGCGCCATGACCTCCTGCAGCGAGTCCGGGACGTCGGCGCGGTGGACGCGCGACATCGGTTGGCGCTCGATCCGACTCATCAGTGTCGCGTTGTCGTTCGCGCCGCCCGGTACCTCGAAGGGTGACCGGCCGGCCAGGAGCGAGTAGAGCGTGGCGGCGAGCGAGTAGACGTCGCTCCGCGGATCGACGGACATCGTCTCGCCGAACGCCTCGGGCGGCGACCACGGGACCGAGAGCCCATAGGCGCCCGACTGGTCGTCGGTCGTCGTCCCGGCGATTCCGAAGTCGGTCAGCATCGGGGACCCGAAGCTGCTGGTCAAGATGTTGTGCGGCTTGACGTCGCGATGCAGGATGCCGGCCCGGTGGGCGGTCTCCACCGCGGCCGAGATCTTGATCATCGTCTCGAGCGCCTCGGGCACCCCGAACCGCTCGGTCCTGAACCGACCCGCCAGGCTCGGGGGTGGGCAGTACTCCATCACGAGGTACGGACGGTCGTCCCTGCTGATGCCCGCCTGGTAGATCGGCACGATCGACGGATGCCCCGACAGCTGGGCCATGACGTTCGCCTCGGCGTTGAACTGCTCGCGTGCCGGCCCGTCGACGGCCGAGGCGAGCAGCACCTTGACCGCGACGCGGCGGGTCGGCATCTGCTGCTGGTACAGGAAGACGTCGGCGAACCCGCCCTGCCCGATGAGCTCGAGGAACGTGAAGCCGTCGAGCTCCGGCGCTGCACCCCGCACGGTCACGACGCACCGCCCCCTGAGATCCGGACGGTCGCCGCGACGTCGTCCGAGAGCGCGAGGACGTCGCCGTCGGCCACGACCGTCGCCTGGCCCTTGTCCAGCCGCACCGGCGCGGCGCCGGGTCGGGTCAGCAAGGTGCCGTTGGTCGACTGATCGGTCGCGACGACCACGCCGTCCTCCACCGAGACGACGAGGTGAGTGCCGGAGATGTACGGGTTGTCGATCGTCACGACGCGAGGGAACTGCGCGCTCGACGCGCCGTGCGCGCGCGGCGACCGTCCCAGGACGACCGGGCGGTCGAGCTCGTAGCGCTGTCCCGTCGACAGCTCGAGCGTGGCCGAGACCGTCGGGGGCCTCGTCGGCACTGGGGCCGGCGACCCCCCGCGACGCTCCGCGCGGAGCCGCGCGAGCTCGGCAGCCGACATGGTGTCCCCGCCGTGGTCACCGGGTGTCGTCGTGGACTCCGGGTTCGCCGGGGGCGGCGAGGCCACCGGCACGGACGCCGAGTCGTCTGGCTGCTCGGGCGCGGCGATCGCGCGCACCGCGGCGTCCTCGAGCCGCCGACCGGCCACGGTCGCCCCGAACATCGCGTCGAACCGCGCGTCGTCGGTCTCCAGCAACGTCTCGTTCGGATCGGAGAGGTGGCCGGGCGCGGCCGCCTCGTCAATCGTCGCGGGCGGTGGCGGCACGGCCGGAAGGTGCGCCTCGTGCGCGGAGGAATCGACGCGCAGAGCTGGCTCCGCCACGTCGAGCTCCCCCGGGTCGTCCTGCGCCAGCCGACCCTGCTCCGGTTGCGAGACGCTCTCCCCGTCGGGAAGCGGGACGGGCGGCAGGTCCACCGGGCGCTTCTCGACGGCCCGCTCCGCCGCTAGGTCCGCACTCGACGACGACCCGACCGAGGCGCTCCCGAGCACGACGGATCCGGCTGCGACGACGCCGGAGAGGATCGGCCACCCCGGGT
>JALRKU010000131.1 GCA_023254755.1 Aeromicrobium sp.
ACCGCTCGGTGTCGCGGGTCAGGTCATCCCGTGGAACTTCCCCCTGCTGATGGCCGCCTGGAAGATCGCGCCGGCCCTGGCGGCGGGCAACACCGTCGTGCTCAAGCCGGCCGAGACCACGTCGGTCACGGCGCTGATCCTGGCCGAGATCATCGCCGAGGCCGACCTGCCGCCGGGCGTCGTCAACATCGTGCCCGGCGCCGGCGACGTCGGCGCCACGCTGGTCAACCACCCGGGCGTGGACAAGGTCGCGTTCACCGGCTCCACCCCGGTCGGCAAGCGCATCCAGTCCGAGCTGGCCGGCACCGGCACGAAGCTGACCCTCGAGCTCGGCGGCAAGGGCGCCAACATCGTGTTCGCCGACGCCGCGATCGACCAGGCGGTCGAGGGCGTCGTCAACGGCATCTTCTTCAACCAGGGCCAGGTGTGCTGCGCCGGGTCCCGGCTCATCGTGCAGGAGTCGATCGCCGAGGAGTTCCTCGACCGCCTCAAGGCCCGTGTCGAGACCCTGCGCGTCGGCGACCCGCTCGACAAGAACACCGACGTCGGTGCGGTGAACAGCCAGATGCAGCACGACAAGATCACCTCGCTCACCGAGGTCGGCGCGGCGGAGGGTGCCACGGTGTGGACGAGCAGCTGCCCGCTGCCGGAGAAGGGCTGGTTCGTCGCGCCCACGATCTTCACCGACGCCACCGCGTCGATGCGGGTCGCGAGGGAGGAGATCTTCGGCCCCGTCCTCACGGCGTTGACCTTCCGCACGCCCGAGGAGGCGCTGGCCAAGGCGAACAACACGCCGTTCGGCCTGTCGGCCGGCGTGTGGACCGAGAAGGGTTCGCGCGCCATGGGCATGGCGGCCGGTCTGCGGGCCGGCGTCGTGTGGGACAACACGTTCAACCGCTTCGACCCCACGGCCGCGTTCGGCGGATACGGCGAGTCCGGCTTCGGCCGCGAGGGCGGCCCGTCCGGCATGGCGGCCTACCTCGACACCGACGACGAAGGGGCGCTCTGATGGCCCGCCTCACGGTCGCCAAGACCTACAAGCTCTACATCGGCGGAGCGTTCCCGCGCTCGGAGTCCGGCCGCACGTACCAGGTGCACGACCAGAAGGGCACGCTCATGGCCAACGCTGCGCTCGCCTCCCGCAAGGACGCCCGCAACGCCGTCGTCGCGGCCCGTTCGGGCCTGGCGACGTGGGCCGGCGCCACGCCGTACAACCGCGGGCAGGTCCTGTACCGGATCGCGGAGATGCTCGAGGCCCGGCGGCCCGAGCTGGTCGACCTGATCGTGCGCTCGCGCGGCGTGACCCCCGCGCAGGCGCGGACCGAGGTCGACGCGTCCGTCGACCGCGTCGTGCACTACGCGGGGTGGACCGACAAGCTGGCGGCCGTCTTCGGGAGCGCCAACGCGGTGTCGGGCCCCTACTTCAGCTACTCGGCGCCCGAGCCGACCGGCGTGGTGGCGATCGCCGCCGACGGATCGTCGGCCCTGCTGCCGCTGGTCTCCCAGCTGCTTCCCGTGCTCGCGGGAGGCAACACCGCGGTCGTGGTCGCCTCGCACGACGACCCCACGGTCGCCGTCACGCTGGCCGAGGCGCTCGCCACGAGCGACGTGCCGGCCGGCGTCGTCAACCTGCTCACCGGCAGCGCCGCGGAGATCATGCCCTGGCTCGCGAGCCACGCCGACGTCAACGGTCTGGACCTGACCGGCGTGACCGGCGAGGCGAGGACCGAGCTGGAGCGGTCGGCCGCCGACACGGTCAAGCGGGTGCACGCGCCGCGCCGCACCCCCGACTTCACGGCCACGCCCGGCACCGCCCGCCTCCGCGCCTTCCTCGAGACCAAGACCGTCTGGCACCCCGTCGGCGCCGTCTCCCTCGCGGGCGGCTCGGCCTACTGACGGCTGGCTAGGCCGACGCCATCAGGAGCGTCAGCGTCTCGGCGATGCAGGCGGGCTTGTCCTCGCCCTTGATCTCGATCGTGTGCTCCAGCGTGACGTGCTGACCCTTGTCGGTGTCCTTGACGTCGGCGAGCACGACCCGGTCGCGGATCTTCGAGCCCACCCGGACCGGGGTCACGAAGCGGACCTTGTTCATGCCGTAGTTGACCCGGGCGACGTCGCCGGCGAACGCGAACACCTGGGCGCCGAGGAAGGGCAGCATCGACAGCGTCAGGTAGCCGTGCGCGATCGTCGAGCCGAACGGGCCGTCGGCCGCGCGCTCCGGGTCGACGTGGATCCACTGCCGGTCGCCCGTGGCGTCGGCGAACTGGTCGATCCGCTCCTGGCTCACCGTGACCCACTCGCTGACGCCCAGCTCCTCACCGGCGGCCGCCGCGATCTCCAGGCTGTCGTTGAGGACCCGCATGACTCATGTCTCCTAGCTGACGTCGTCCGATCGGATGCTGTCGAGCACGACCGATCGAGGTGACGGTGCCGCCGCGTCGGCGGGGCTGCCGATGTCGTACCCGCCCTCGAGGGCGGCAAGCGCCCTCTCGAACCGCTCCGGGGTGTCCGTGTGCAGCGTGAGGAGCGGCTGACCTGCGGTGACGCGATCGCCCGGCTTGGCGTGCATCACGACCCCCGCGGCGGCCTGGACCGTCTCTCCGGGGCGGGATCGTCCCGCGCCCAGCCTCCACGCTGCCACACCGACGGCCAGCGCATCCAGCCGGGTCAGCTCGCCGTCGGCCGTCGCCACGACGTCGTGCGTCTCTCGGGCCGTGGGCAGCGGGGCGTCGGGATCGCCGTCCTGCGCCCGGATCATCGCCTTCCAGACGTCCATCGCGCGGCCCGACGCGAGCACCTCGGCCGGGTCGACGTCGGACGTGCCGGCGGCCTCGAGCATCTCGCGCGCCAGCGCCAGGGTCAGCTCGACGACGTCGGCCGGTCCGCCACCGGCCAGGACCTCGACGGACTCGGCGACCTCGCACGCGTTGCCCGCCGTCAGCCCGAGCGGCGTGCTCATGTCGGTGAGGAGTGCGACCGTCCGCACGCCGGCGTCGGTGCCGAGCTGGACCATCGTCTCGGCGAGCTCGCGAGCCTGGTCCTCTCGCTTCATGAACGCGCCCGAGCCGACCTTCACGTCGAGCACCAGGGCTCCGGTGCCCTCGGCGATCTTCTTGCTCATGATCGAGCTGGCGATCAGCGGGACCGCCTCGACCGTCCCCGTGACGACGCGCAGCGCGTAGAGCTTCTTGTCGGCCGGCGCGAGACCC
>JALRKU010000154.1 GCA_023254755.1 Aeromicrobium sp.
CACCCGACCGAGCCTAGTCGGCGCGGTGCTGACCGCCCCCGTCACCACTCCTGGGGCACGTCGGGCACCTTGGCGCCCGTCGGTGCGACGCCGAAGCGCTCGAGCGCCATCGACATGACGTCGTGGAACACGGGGGCAGCGGTCGAGCCGCCTCCGGCGCTGCTGTACGGCTTGTCCAGCACGATGTAGGTGAGGAAGCGGGGGTCGTCGGCAGGGGCGAAGCCCATGAACGACACCGTGTTCTGGCCGCGGATGTACCGACCGGTGGTGGGGTCGACGCGCCAGGCCGTGCCGGTCTTGCCGGCCACGCGGTACCCGTCGATCGCGGCGGCGGGCGCCGTGCCGTCGGGTGCCGTCACGGCCTCCATCATCCGGGTGACGACCCGCGCCGCTCCCTTGGAGACGACGCGCTGCCTCCCTCCGTCCGAGACCTCCTGCTGCTTGCCGTCCTCGTCGGCCACGCTGCTGACGACCGACGGGTCGCACATGACGCCGCCGTTGGCGATCGCGCCGACCGCCCGCATCATCTGCATCGCCGTGACCGAGACTCCCTGGCCGAACGAGATGGTGGCGTGGTTGGCCTTGGTCCACTCCGCCGCCGGCTTGAGGATGCCCTGCGACTCTCCCGGCAGGTTGACGCCGGTCTTCTGCCCGAACCCGAAGCGGTGGAAGTACTTGTACATCGTCGCGTCGCTCATCTGCTCGGCGGCGACGATGGTGCCGAGGTTGGACGACTTCGCGATGACGCCGGCCGCCGTGAGGTGCAGCGTGCCGTGCTCCCAGTAGTCACCGATGCGGAACTTGTCGATCGTCATGCTCGGCGGCACCACGATGGGGGTGTCGGCCGCGATCTTGCCCTGGTCGGCGAGCGCCGCCATCGTGATCGTCTTCATGACCGAACCGGGCTCGTAGACGTTCTGCACCGCGCGGGAGACCGTGTTCGCATCGGTCATGCCGGTCTTGTCGTCGGCGTCGAACGTCGGCGCCTGCGACATCTGCACGATCTGGCAGGTCTTGACGTCCATCGTGATCGCCAGCCCCCAGTCGGAGCTGGACTGCCGGACCGCCTCGGCGAGACGCTTGTCGGCGTACCACTGCAGGTCGCGGTCGATCGTCGTGGTGACGTCGCGCCCCGGCACCATGTCGACCACCGCGGAGTCGCTCATCGGGATGCGCTGGCCGGACACCGAGACCTCGTCGGTCCTGCTGCCGTCCTGGCCCGTGAGCTCCTCGTCGTACTGCCCCTCGATGCCGGCGACGCCCTTGCCCTCGCCGTTGGTGTAGCCGACCAGGTTCGCCGCGAGCTTGCCGCCCGGGTAGGACCGGATGGTCTCCTTCTGCGTGAAGACGCCGGGCAGCTGGTCCTTGCGGAGCGCCTCGAGCGCCTTGGCCGCGACCCACGCCGGGACGTGCTTCTGCAGGTACACGAAACGGGTGTCCGGCCGGCGGAGCTTCTCGATCAGGTCGAAGTAGTCGCCCTCGTCGCCGACGTGCTCGACCAGGACCCGGGCGATCTGCGGCGCGCTGGCCGAGGTCAGCTTGGGGTCGGCGGTCAGCGTCACGGCGTCGATGCTGGTCGCGAGCTCTGCACCGTTGCGGTCGAGGATCCGTCCGCGCGGTGCCGGGATCTGCGTGGTGTCGGTGCCCGCGGTGACGGCCATCGCGGCGTAGGCCGTGGAGTCGATGCCCTGGATCTGGAAGAGCCTCAGCCCGAACAGGCAAAACATCGCCATGACGACGACGAGGGAGACACGGAGCCGGCGGCGGACCAGTCGCTGCCGCTGGGCGCTCGTCACCGGTCACCCCGCTTCGCGGGCACCGGCTTGCCGAGGACCTCGTCGTCGGACAGCCGCAGGAAGGCGGGGTTCGTGTTGCGCACCATGCCCAGGCGGCTGGCCCGGTCGGCGATCGAGGCGGGGCTGCTGAGCCGGTCGACCTCGCGGTTGAGCTGGTCGCGGTGGTGCTCCAGCGTCGACACCTCGGCGTCGAGGGCCGACTGCTCGAACGCCAGGGACTGCAGCGTCGTGCTGATGAGGATGAGCCCGACGAGACCCGTCGCGAGCACCGTGAGCACGACGACGACGAACGGCGCCCGACGCGCTCGGCTCTGCACCGGCCGCACGAGTCGCAGCCCGACGTCGCGCACGTCGAGCCGCCCGCGCCCCAGGTCTCCGACGGTGGAGCGCAGCGTGTCCGCCCGGGTCTGCCACTGCGCCAGCGAGGCGCGGGGTCGGTTCGCGGTCGCGGTCATGACGCGAGGCTCCGCTCGACGGCGCGCAGGCGGACCGGCTTCGCGCGACGGTTCTGCTCGATCTCGGCGTCGGTGGCCTGCTCCGCGCCCCGGGTCACGAGCCGGAAGCGGGGCTCGAGCCCCGCCGGCACGACGGGCAGGTCGCGGGGGGCGGTGCTGGTCGTGACGGCCGCGAAGGCCCGCTTGGTGATGCGGTCCTCGAGCGAGTGGTACGCCATGACGACGACCCGTCCGCCCGGCAGCACGACGTCGAGCGCCTCCGGCAGCGCCCGGCGGTAGGCGCCGAGCTCGTCGTTGACCTCGATGCGCAGGGCCTGGAACGTGCGCTTGGCGGGGTTGCCGCCGCGCCGACGCGCCGGCGCGGGGATCGCGGCGTCCACGACCTCCAGCAGCGCCTGGTTGGTCGCGAACGGCTCGTGCTCGCGGCGCGCGACGACGCCCTGCACGATGCGCGAGGCGAAGCGCTCCTCCCCGTACTCGCGGAGCACCCGCACGAGGTCGGGGGCGGCGTAGGTGTTGAGGACGTCGGCCGCCGTGAGCGGGTCCTCGGGGTTCATCCGCATGTCGAGCGGGGCGTCCTGGCTGTACGCGAAGCCTCGCTCCGCGCGGTCGAGCTGCATCGACGAGACGCCGAGGTCGAAGAGCACGCCGTTGACCCCCGACAGCCCGAGGTCCTCGACGACCTGGGCGATCTCGTCGTACACCGCGTGGACGATCGTGATGCGGTCGCCGAACGGCGCGAGCCGCTCCTGGGCCCGCTCGATGGCGGCGGGGTCGCGGTCGATGCCGATCACGCGGAGGTCGCCGAACCGACGCAGCAGCGCCTCGGTGTGGCCGCCGA
>JALRKU010000355.1 GCA_023254755.1 Aeromicrobium sp.
CCGGCCACACCCGGCAGCGAGGACTCCAGCGACTTCGCCACTCCGTCGCGGCCCAGGCCGCGGCCCAGGGTGAACATGCCGACGACCACGGCGATGAGCAGCGCGATGAGCGGGGTGCCCAGGACGTCGAGCGTACGACGCAGCGGGTCGGTCGCGTCGTCGATGAAGATGTCGGCCAGCGCCTTGCCCATCATCAGCAGCACGGGCAGCAGCACCGTGAACAGCGTGATGCCGAAGCCGGGACGCGAGGCGTCGTCGCCGCGGTCGTCGGTCGAGAAGCGGTCAGGGGCCTCGACCGGCACCCAGCGTCCTGCAATGGGCGCGAACAGCGGACCCGAGACGATCACGGTCGGGATCGCGACGAGCACGCCGAACGCCAGCGTCGTGCCGAGGTCGGCGCCCAGCGAGTCGATCGCGACGAGGGGGCCGGGGTGCGGGGGCACGAGACCGTGCATCGCGGACAGGCCCGCGAGAGCGGGGATGCCCACCGTGATGACCGACAGCTGGGCGCGGCGCGCGACCAGGTAGATCACGGGCATCAGCAGCACGAGGCCGATCTCGAAGAACATCGGCAGACCGATGATCGCGCCGACGAGCGCCATCGCCCAGGGGAGCATGCGCGTCGACGCGCGGCCGACGATGACGTCGACGATCTCGTCGGCTCCTCCCGAGTCGGCGAGCAGCTTGGCGAACATCGCGCCCAGCGCGATGAGGATGCCGACGCCGGCGGTGGTGGTGCCGAAGCCGGTCGTGAAGCTGGTGACCACGGCGGCCACGTCGACGCCGGCGACGATGCCGACGGTCAGGCCGCCGAGGATCAGCGCGACGAACGGGTGCAGCTTCGCCCAGGTGATCAGCACGACGATCACGGCGATGCCGAGCAGCGCGGCGAGGACGAGCTGCCAGCCGTCGGCGACCGGCTCGACCAGGTCGGTCGCAGCGGCGGGGATCGCAGTGGACAGGTGGGTCGGGCTCATCGGATCTCCTCCGGGTGCGAGAGGCCGGTGGCGACGGCCTCGACGATGGCGTCGACGGACTGGTCGACGTCGACGGCGAACCCGCGTTCGTCGTCGGTGAGGGCCTCGAGGGTCGCGAACTGCGAGTCGAGCAGGCTGGCGGGCATGAAGTGGCCGGGCCGGGACGCCTGGCGGCGGGCGATCACGTCGCGGGTGCCGGCGAGGTGCACCATGACCACGTCGGGGCAGAGCTCGCGGAGGCGGTCGCGGTAGGCGACCTTGAGAGCCGAGCAGCTCATGACGCCGCCGTCGGGGTGGGCGGCGAGCCACTCGCCGACCGTGGTGAGCCAGGGGCGGCGGTCGTCGTCGTCGAGCGGGTGCCCGGCCGACATCTTGGCGATGTTGGCGGCGGGGTGCAGGTCGTCGGCGTCGGCGAACGGGACGCGCAGTCGCTGCGCGAGCGCGGCGCCGACGGTGCTCTTGCCGGAGCCGGACACGCCCATCACGACGACGGGAGGTACAGGTGACACAGGCCACAGTCTGCATCGATGACGAACATATGACAAGACCTTTGCGTCAAAAAGTCATACTTTTGGCGACACTCGACGGATGAGAGGATCGGCGCGTGCCCCCATCCCCCACGAGTCCGACCCGGACCGGGTCGCCCGGCGGGCTCCACGCCGGTGTCCTGCACGCGCTGGGCATCCGCGTCGTCTCCGGCGAGCTGGCGGCGGGCCAGGTGCTCACGCTCGAGAGCATCTGCGCCGACCACGGGGTCAGTCGCGCCGTCGCGCGCGAGGTCATCCGCGTGCTCGAGTCGATGGGACTGGTCGCGTCGCGGCGCCGCGTCGGTGTCACGGTGCAGCCGCGCGAGGGGTGGCACGTCTTCGATCCGCGCGTCATCCGGTGGCGCCTGGAGGGGCCCGATCGTGCCGAGCAGCTGCTGTCCCTGTCCGAGCTGCGGCGCGGGTTCGAGCCGGTCGCCGCGGCGCTCGCCGCCGAGCGCGCGACGCCCGAGCAGTGCGCGCAGATGGCCGCCGCCGTGAGCGACATGGTCGTCCACGGGCGCTCGGGGGACCTCGAGGCGTACCTGGGGGCCGACAGCCGGTTCCACGCGACGCTGCTCGCCGCGTCGGGCAACGAGATGCTGCGCGCCCTCGCCGACGTCGTCACCGAGGTGCTCGCCGGTCGCACGCACCACGGGCTGATGCCGGCCGACCCCAATCCCGAGGCCATCGCGCTGCACGACGAGGTCGCCCGCGCGGTGCGCGACCAGGACCCGGTGCGGTCCGAGGCCGCGATGCGGCGGATCATCGAGGAGGCATCCGACGCGATGCGCGCGGAGTTCGGCTAGGTTCGTCCCGTGCTGCTCTCCGACCGCGACATCCTCGCCGAGATCGACGCCGGACGCATCGGTCTGGACCCGCTCGACAAGGCCATGATCCAGCCGTCGAGCATCGACGTGCGGCTCGACAAGTTCTTCCGCGTCTTCGACAACCACAAGTACCCGCACATCGATCCCGCGGCGGACCAGAGCGACCTGACCCGCGAGGTCGAGGTCGCCGGCGACGAGGCGTTCATCCTGCACCCTGGCGAGTTCGTGCTGGGCTCCACGTACGAGCTGGTCACGCTGCCCGACGACGTCGCGGCGCGTCTTGAGGGCAAGAGCTCGCTGGGTCGCCTGGGCCTGATGACCCACTCGACGGCCGGCTTCATCGATCCCGGCTTCTCGGGCCACGTCACGCTCGAGCTGGCCAACGTGGCGACGCTGCCGATCAAGCTCTACCCGGGCATGAAGATCGGCCAGCTCTGCTACTTCCGCCTCACCTCACCGGCCGACAACCCGTACGGCTCGGAGAAGTACGGCTCGCGCTACCAGGGCCAGCGCGGCCCCACGGCCAGCCGCTCGCACCTCAGCTTCCACCAGACCGACATCTGAGGCGAGGCGCCGGGCGATTCGCTCCCGGGGCTCAGGCGAGGAACGCGGCGATCGCGTCGGCGGCGTCGGTGAGGTTCTCGCGCTCGGTGCGGCCGCTGACCTTGCGCGGCTTGAGCGAGTGGTCGCCGTCGGGCGCCCAGTGCAGCACGACGCCGTCGGGCAGGCCGTAGCCCGGCACCTCCTCGGCGGTGCCGAACGGGTCGCGCTCGCCCTGGCACACCAGCATCGGGGTGCGCAGCGACAGCAGGTGGCCGATGCGGTTCGACGCCGGGTCGAGGTCGGCCGCCTTCCCCGGCGGGTGGAACGGGTAGCCGAGCGCCACGACCGCGGCGGCGTCGACGGAGTCGGCGACCATGCTCGCGACGCGGCCACCGAAGGACTTGCCGCCCACTGCGACGCGACCGGTGAGGCCGGCGACGACGGCGCGGTACTCCTCGACCACGGCCTCGGCGCGCGGCTGGCCGCCGCGACCTCCGGTGCGTCGGGCCGCCATGTAGGCGAACTCGAAGCGCACGACGCGCACCCCGCGGTCGCCGAGCAGGCCGGCCACCAGGGTCATCCACGCCGAGTCCATCGGCGCCCCGGCTCCGTGCGCCAGCACCAGGGTCGTCGTCGCGTCGTCGGGTCCGTCGACCATCAGCTCCACCACGGCGCCAGTCTGCCCTGGACGGTCGATAGCGTGGGGGCGTGCTGCCTCTCGACGTCGCCCCCGAGGTCGCCGACGCGCTCGCCGACGGACGTCCGGTCGTCGCGCTGGAGTCGACGATCATCTCGCACGGACTGCCCCGGCCCGACAACCTCGCCGCCGCCCGGGAGTTCGAGCAGATCCTGCGCGGCGGCGGCGTCACGCCCGCGACGGTCGCGGTGCTCGACGGCCGCCTCAAGGCCGGGCTGACCCCGCCCGAGCTCGAGCGCATCGCGAACGAGGACGTCGCCAAGCTCAGCGTCCGCGACCTGCCGATCGCCCTCGGACGCGGCGACAGCGGCGCCACCACGGTGGCCGCCACGAGCTTCGTCGCGAACCTCGCGGGCGTGCGGGTCTTCGCTACCGGTGGGCTCGGCGGGGTGCACCGCGGGGCGGGCGAGACGTTCGACGAGTCCGCGGACCTGACGGTCCTGTCCGAGGTGCCCATCACGGTCGTGTCGGCCGGCGTGAAGTCGATCCTCGACATCGGGGCGACCCTTGAGCGGCTCGAGACCTTGAGCGTCCCGGTCGTCGGCTACCGCACCGCCCGGTTCCCGAGCTTCTGGCTCACCGACTCCGGGCACGACCTCGACTGGTCGGTCGACGGGCCCGAGGAGGTCGCCGCGGTCATGGCGGCCCGCGACGCGCTCGGTCAGTCGGCCGGCATCGTCGTCGCCAACCCGCTGCCCGTGGCCGAGCAGCTCGACCCTGCCGTGCACGACCGCGCGCTCGACGACGCGCTGCGGCTGGCCGACGAGCAGGGTCTGTCGGGCAAGGACGTCACGCCGTTCCTGCTGCAGACGATCGTGGAGCTGACGGGCGGCGAGAGCCTGGCGGTCAACCTCGACATCGCCCGCAACAACATCCGCGTCGCGGGCGCCATCGCGACCGCGTGGGCGGCGCGCACCGCATGATCCTCGTCGTCGGTGACGTCGTCGACGACATCGGCGTGCGCCCGCTCGGGCGCGTCAACGCGGCGAGCGACACCGAGGCCGAGATCCGCATGACGGCGGGCGGGTCGGCCGCCAACGTCGCGGCCTGGCTGGCTCACCTCGGCGTGCCGGTGCGGTTCGTCGGCCGGGCCGGGGTCGACGGGGTGGCTCGCCACGTCGCGGCGCTGCCGGGCGTCGACGCCCGGATCGGAGCCGACCCGACGCAGCCGACGGCGACGATCGTGCTCACGCTCGACGAGCACGCTGACCGCACGATGTACGTCGACCGCGGCGCCAACGGCACGCTGTCGCGCGACGACCTGTCCGACGAGATCTGGGACGGCATCACCTGGCTGCACCTGACGGGCTACACCTTCTTCGACCCGGCGACGCGTCCGGTGGCGCAGTGGCTCGCCTCCGAGGCTGCCGCGCGCGGTCTGGGTGTCAGCATCGACCCCAGCTCGCTCGGCTTCCTGGAGGCCGCGGGGCGCGACCGGGTGCTCGACTGGTTCGGGCCCGCCGACCTGTGGTTCCCGAACGAGGACGAGCAGCGCTTCCTGCGCATCGAGGGCGCAGCGGTCGTCGAGACGCTGGGTCCGGCCGGTGCGCGCTTCGGCGCCACCGTCGTCCCGGCCGCGCCCGCCGACGTCATCGACACCACGGGCGCCGGCGACGCGTTCTGCGCCGGGTTCCTGTCGGTGTGGGTCGCGCCCGAGCCGACCGCCGAGGCCGCCCTCGCCGCCGGCGCCCTCGCCGCCGCCAACTGCGTCGCCCTCCGCGGCGCCCGCCCCGCCCCCGTCACCTGAGCACCGTGCGTCCCCGGTTTCCCACGGCAGCGTGGGAATCTGGAGACCCCTGTGGCTCCTGGGATTGCCGGGGTGCGTCGTGGGTCGTCGCCCGAGCTGGCATCAAGAACCTGGGGTTGAGCACAACAAGCTTGTTGTCGTCATCCGTGGTTTCACACGGCAGCGTGTGAAACTTGGGACCCCTGAGACTCAGAGCTCCTCGAGGTGGGGCGGGTCGGCGCCGGGGCGGGAGACGGTGATGGCGGCGGCGCGGGTGGCGTAGTCGCCGAGGTCGTGGAGCTCGGAGAGGTCGAGCTCGTCGGGCGACGGCCAGTCGTAGGTCGCGAGCCAGGCGAGGGCGGCGGCCATGAACGAGTCGCCCGCGCCGATCGTGTCCGCCACGTCGACGACCGGTGCCTCGACGACGACCACGCGGTCGCGGTGGGCGAGCACGGATCCGCCGGAACCTCGGGTGATGGCGACCAGCGCGCCGTCCGACGCGAGACGGGCCGCGAGGTCCGAGGCCGCGACACCGGGATGCAGCACGGCCGCGTCCTCGTCGCTGAGCTTGACGAACCGCGCGTGCGGCGCGAACCGGGCGAACGCGGCTCCCCACGCGGCGGCGTCGGACGACACCGTGGGACGCACGTTCGGGTCGAACGACACCGGGACGCCGAGGGCGTCGGCGGTCAGCACCAGGTCCGCGACGCTGCTGGCGCCGGGCTCGACGAACGTGCCGAGGGAGCCCACGTGGATCGCCTCGAACCGGCTCGGATCGGGCAGGGACGCGGGGTCCCACGTGATCGCGAAGTCGTAGGTGGCCGCGCCGTCGTCGTCCAGCGTCGCGACCGCGCGCGACGTCTCGGCGGCGGGGAGCACGTCGGTCGAGCGCTCCACCCCGGCCTGCTCGAGCGCCGCCGCGAGCAGCCGACCGTGGTCGTCGTCGCCGATCTGGGCCGCGAGCTCGACGTCGACGCCGAGCCGGGCCAGACCGACCGCGACGTTGAACGGCGACCCTCCGGCGTGCACGTCGCGGCGATCGTCGCGCTGCACGACGTCGACCAGCGCCTCACCGACGACGAGGACGGTCATCGCGATCCCTTCGGGCCGGGCTGGGAGGAGGCGCCGAGACGATCGGGGAGCGTCAGCGCGTTGACAGCATGGTAGGCGTCGGGCCGGCCGGTCCAGGTCCTGCTCGAGGGCTCCAAGGTGGGCGACAGCTCGTGACGCCACGACCCGTCGTCGTCGATCACGTGCTCGTCGATCTCGGCCCACCAGCGCGCCGCCAGGCCGGCGTGGAGCGCGCGCCCGGTGCGCGCCGCCAGCGACTCCGCGGCCGACACCGCCTCGGCCATCACCCAGTGGAATCGCTCGGCGACGACGGGCGTGCCGTCCCAGTCGGTCGTGTAGGGCAGCAGGGGGTGGTCGTCGTCGAGCGCGTCGTCGACCGCCCGTTCTGCGAGCGACTCGGCGGCGGGCACGAGCCACGCGGGCGGATCCGCGAGCGCGAGGTCGAGCTCGACGAGCAGGCGCGCCCACTCCAGCGCGTGCCCCGGGGTCGCGCCGTAGGGGCGGAACGGGTCGTCGGGCCGGTCGCGGTTGAGCTCGGGGAGCGGGGTCCAGTCGGCGTCGAAGTGCTCGACGACGCGCCACTCGTGGGCCCGGGCGTCGACGCCCACGACCCGCTCGGCGATCAGCAGCGCCCGGTCGAGCCAGTCGACGCCGCCCGTCGCTGCCGCGGTCGCGAGGAAGGCCTCGACCGCGTGCATGTTGGCGTTGGCGCCGCGGTACCCGTCGAGCGCGGTCCAGTCGCGGGACCACTCCTCGACGCACCGTCCGGCGGCCGGGTCCCAGAAGTGCTCACGGTGCACCCGCGCCGCGTCGTCGAGCAGCGCGGATCCACCCTCGACGCCCGCCGACGACGCGGTCGCGGCGGCGAGCAGCACGAAGTCGTGTCCGTAGCAGCGCTTGGCGGGATCACTGCCGTCGGACACGTCGAACCAGCCGCCGTGCTCGACGTCCTCGAACACCTCGCGCAGGGCCCGGACGCCGTGCTCGGCCAGGTCGTGCTCGCGGACCAGCGACCACACGTAGGTCATCCGCGCCGTGATCCACAGCTCGGGTGGCCGTGCAGGATCGAGCGAACCGTCGTCGAGCAGCCAGCCGAAGCCGTGGTCGGTGCGGGCCCCCCGTGCGACCGCGAGCAGCTGGTCGAGACGCTCGCGGCGCCAGTCGGGGTCTCCCGGGGTCATGGCCCGAGGGTATCGGGGTCGCCTCAGGGCCGGGTGGGGGTCGCTCCCGATGTCGCGGGGTCAGCTCCGCGACGACGCTGGTGTCATGACCTCGACACACCACACTCGGCTCGTGACCCTGAGGCGGCGGCTCGCATGATCCGCGCCCAGGCACTGACCAAGACGTTCGGCGACACGACCGCCGTCGACGGCATCGACTTCACGGTCGAGCCCGGCCGCGTCACCGGCTTCCTCGGCCCGAACGGCGCCGGGAAGTCCACGACGATGCGCATGATCCTGGGACTCGACGCCCCGACCCGCGGCACCGTGACCGTGAACGGCCACCGCTACGCCGACTCACCGGCCCCGCTGCGCGAGGTCGGCGCGCTGCTCGACGCCCACGCGATCCACCCCGGCCGGTCGGCGCGCGACCACCTGCGCTGGCTCGCCGCCAGCAACGGGATCGCGACGTCCCGCGTCGGCGAGGTGCTCGACCTCGTCGGCCTCGACGCGGTCGGCGGTCGCCGGGTCGGCAAGTTCTCGCTCGGCATGGGCCAGCGGCTGGGCATCGCGGCCGCGCTGCTCGGCGACCCCCAGGTCGTCGTGCTCGACGAGCCGGTCAACGGCCTCGATCCCGAGGGCATCCGGTGGGTCCGGTCGCTGGCGCGTCAGCTGGCCGACGAGGGCCGCACGGTGTTCATCTCCAGTCACCTGATGTCGGAGATGGCGCTGACCGCTGACCACCTCATCGTCATCGGACGCGGTCGCATCCTGGCCGACTGCTCGATGAGCGACTTCATGAGCGAGCACGCCGCGTCGTACGTGCGCGTGCAGAGTCCTGCGTCCGCGCAGGTCGAGGCGCTGCTGCTGGACCACGGTGCGGACGTCGCGCGGGTCGGCTCGGAGCTGCGGGTCCAGGCGCTCGACGCCCCGACCGTCGGCGAGCTGGCCGCGGCCCACGGTCTCGTGCTGCACGAGCTGACCCTGGTCCGCTCCTCGCTCGAGGACGCGTTCATGACCCTGACCGCCGACAGCGTGGAGTACCACGCGTCGGCCGCACGCGAAGCAGTGGCGGCATGAGCGCCCCGACGACCACCTCGGCCGATCGGACCGTGACCCCGGGCTTCGGCCAGACACTGCGCTCGGAGTGGGTCAAGCTGACGTCGGTGCGGTCGACGTGGTGGACCGTCGTCGCGATCTTCGTGATCGGGGGTGGTCTGACGACGTTGATGGGGTGGGCCAACGCGGACTGGCTCGCCAGTGCCGAGGCCGACGAGTCGGTGGGTTCGTTCGTCACGTGGGGCATGATGATCGCCCCGGTCGCGGCGGTCTCCCTCGGTGCGCTCGCCGTGACCAGCGAGTACGGATCGGGGATGATCCGCTCGACGTTCGCCGCCACCCCGGCCCGCGGCGCCGTTCTCGCCGCCAAGGCCCTGGTGGTCGCCGGCGTCCTGCTGGTCGTCGGCACGCTGGCCGCGCTCGTCGGCTACGTCGGATCGAACCACTTCTTCGCGGCCGAGGGCATCGGCCTGCCGCTCGAGGGCGACGTGGCGCGGGCGATCTACGGAAGCGGCCTGTACCTGGCGGGCATCGGCGTCATGACGGTCGCGGTGGGCTTCCTCGTGCGGCACACCGCCGGGGCGATCTCGCTGATGCTCGCGGTGCTGCTGGTCCTCGGCAACATGGCGATGCTCGTGCCCGGTGCGTTCGGCGACTGGCTCGTGAAGCTGATGCCGGGCAACGCCGGCTCACCGGTCTCTACCGTGGTCTCGTTCAATCCCGACCTGCTGGACGCCTGGCCGGGCTTCGGGGTCTTCGTCGCCGAGACGGCCCTGCTCGTGGCCGCGGCCTGGCTGCTCCTTCGCCGCCGCGACGCCTGAGCGGTCCCGCCCGCCTCTCGACCACCGATGGGGGACCATCGAGAGGTGGAGAGGCGGGCCTGGGTCGTGGTCACGGCGGTCGTCGTGATGCTGCTCGGCGTGAGCCTGGCGCCGTGGGTGGGCGAGCGGCTGTCGGGCGGTCCCGGCGCGTTCGGCCGGCCGTCGGACGCCCAGGCCGAGCGGCTCGTCGAGGAGCGGGCGATGCGCGGCGACGACGGGGAGTTCGAGCTCCTCCTCACCCGGTCCGACGGGTCGCCGGTGCGGTACGACCCGTGCGCCCCGCTGCACGTGGTGGTCAACGACGAGGCGGCGCCCGAGGGCACCGACGCCCTGGTGCAGGAGGCCGTCGACCAGGTCGCCGAGGCCACGGGGCTCGTCATCGAGGTCGACGGCACGACCGACCTCGGGCCCGACGACGACGAGCGCTGGAGCGGCGACCACGCGCCTCCGGTCCTGGTCGTGTGGACCGACCCCGAGCGCGAGTCGGACCTCGACGGCGACACGACCGGTGTCGGCGGCAGCGTCACGTCCCGCGACGGCGAGTGGTTCGAGACCGGCACGGTGCTGCTCGACGCACCCCAGCTCCAGGACCAGCTCGACACCCGAGGCGGTCGCGACGGGGTGCGCGCCGTGGTCATGCACGAGCTCGCCCACGTGGTGGGCCTGGACCACGTCGACGACCCGGTCGAGCTGATGTACCCGCAGGGCCGCCCCGGCGTGACGTCGTTCGGCCCGGGCGACCGGCGCGGCCTCGCCCTCGTCGGCTCCGGCGACTGCAGGACCTACTGATCCCCGAGTGGCGCAGATTCGGCCCCGACACGCCGCGAGCGGCTCCGAACCTGCGCCACTCGAGGGGAGCGGTGCCGACCGGGTCGGGCGCTACCGGACCGTGGGCAGCGTCAGCACCTGCTGCGGGCCGCCCGCGATCGTCACCGGCGTCGGGACGAGGCCACCGCGATAGTTGATCGAGCCGCCGGCGACCACCAGCGTGATCCGGTGCCCGGCGGGCCATAGAGCAAGATGCCGCCCGGCACGTAGCCGCCCTTTGCTTCGATCAGGTCTGGGTCTTCGAGCAGGCTCAGCGTTTCTTTCACTCGCGCGACGACTTGGTCTTGTCCCCATACGTCGTCGAACGACGTCTTGATGTCTTCTGGCATCAGCACTTCGACGCCGCCCTTGGAGAGGAACCAGAAGATGGCGACGAACTGCAGGATGGCGAGCAACAGATAGGCGACGAACTGCAGGATCGTCGGCAGCGCCTGCCAGAGACGCACCAACGCCTCCATCCACGCGCGAATCGGTTCGGTGT
>JALRKU010000294.1 GCA_023254755.1 Aeromicrobium sp.
CGGGAACGCTCGCGGCGTAGGTGAGCACGACCGCCATCGAGAGCAGGACCCGCAGCTTGTTGCGGACGTTCTCGGCGGTCACGCCCTCGAACGTCTCGGCGCAGTCGCCGCCCTGGAGGAGGAACGCCTCGCCGCGCGCGACCGACGCCAGGCGGTCGCGCAGCTGGTCGCACTCGCCGGCGAAGACGAGCGGCGGCATCCGGCGAAGGGTCTCGACCGCGGCGTCGCGGGCGGACTCGTCGGCGTACGTCGGCTGCTGGACAGCGCCGATCGCACGAAGCTCGTCAAGGCTGGGAATGCTCACCGCACCAGGATACGCGGGGTCACCGCGGTCTCCCGACCGTGGTTCCACCGTGGACGGCCGCCGTGGTCACCAGCCCAGGGTGCCGGGAGCCCCCTTGAACGGTCCGGTCACCCGCGACGTGATCCACCCGCCGTAGAAGTCGCCCTCCTGCGCCACGACGGTCTCGCCGTCGACCGTGCACGCGTCGACCCGTCCTGGGTACAGCGCGACGTGGTCGACGAGGTCGGCGTAGCCCGGCGCAGGGCTCCGATAGGTCCAGGCGCCCGCCGGCACCGTGCGTCGAGGCGTCGCGAGGTCGAGGTACGACGCCGCGCCCTTGAACTCGCACCAGGTCGTGCCCTCGGCGGGCCGCAGCACGCCGTCGAGAAACGCCGTCACCGGCAGGTAGTAGGTCGGGGGATGACTGGTCTCGCAGACGCGCAGGGACCGCGTGGTGTCGGCGATCGTCACGCCACCGAGGACGACCGTGACGTGCTCGCTGCTCGGCACGACCGCCGGCGGACGCGGGTAGTCCCACACCGACTCGGTCGGCAGCCGCTCAGCCAAAGAGCACCTCGGCCTCCTCGTACAGCTCCGGACGCACCACCTTGAGCTCTCCGGTGCCCTCCGACAGTGGCACCCGGACGATCTCGGTGCCGCGCAGCGCCGTCATGACGCCGAAGTCCCCCTCGTGGACCGCCTGGATCGCGTGCAGGCCGAAGCGGGTGGCCAGCCAGCGGTCGAACGCCGTCGGGGTGCCGCCACGCTGCACGTGACCCAGCACGACGGCCCGGGCCTCCTTGCCGGTGCGCTCCTCGATCTCCGAGGCCAGCCGATCGCCGATGCCGCCGAGCCGGACGTGCCCGAACGCGTCCTTCTCCCCCGACACGAGCGTCATGGCCCCGCCCTCGACGGGAACGGCACCCTCGGACACGACGATGATCGGCGAGAAGTGCGTCGCGAACCGGCTCTCGACCTGGGCGCACACCGTCTCGATGTCGAACGGGCGCTCCGGGATGAGGATGATGTTGGCGCCGCCTGCGAGGCCGCTGTGCAGCGCGATCCAGCCCGCGTGACGGCCCATGACCTCGACGACCAGCACCCGGTGGTGCGACTCGGCGGTCGTGTGCAGGCGGTCGAGCGCGTCGGTCGCGATGTCCACCGCGGTGAAGAAGCCGAACGTGTAGTCCGTCCCGTCCAGGTCATTGTCGATGGTCTTCGGGACGCCGACGCACGGGACCCCGAACTCCGTCCACAGTC
>JALRKU010000323.1 GCA_023254755.1 Aeromicrobium sp.
GATCGTGCTGGCCGACGAGGTGCTCACGCCCGACTCCTCGCGGTTCTGGCCGGCCGACTCCTACCAGCCCGGACGTGCGCAGCCGTCGTTCGACAAGCAGTTCGTGCGCGACTGGCTCACCTCGCCCGCCAGCGGCTGGGACCGCGCCGGCGACACCCCGCCCCCCGCGCTGCCCGACGACATCGTGCAGAAGACCCGCACCCGCTACGTGCAGGCCTACGAGCTGCTCACCGGCGAGAGCTTCTGACTCAGGCGATCCACCAGGTCGCCACGGCCGCGCCGGCGAAGCCGACGGCCATCAGGGCGCCGACGAGCGTGACGGGCACCGTCGGGTGCACCGCGTCGCGGGACGCCTCGAGCGCGTCGGCGAACGCGGCCGCTCCGCCCGGACGTTGATCGGGTCGCGGGTCCAGAGCCGCGCCCAGCACCTTGTCGACGGCCGCGCCTGCTCCCGTCGGTGCGACGCGGTCCGACGGGGTGCGACCCAGCGGCCCGTCGAACGGCACCCGACCCGTCAACAGCTCGTGCGTGAGCACCGCGAGCGCGTAGACGTCGGTGCGGGCGTCGAGGGGTCGCCCGTGCGCCTGCTCCGGTGCCATGTAGGCCGGGGTGCCGGTGGTCACCGTGATGCCGCTGGCCTCCGCGAGCCGCTTGGCGCTGCCCAGGTCGCTCACCAGGACCCGGCCCTCGGCGTCGATCAGCAGGTTCGACGGCTTGACGTCGCGGTGGAGCACGTCGTGGTCGTGGAGGGCCTGGACGGCGTGCGCGGCCTCGACGGCCAGGTCGAGGGCCTCGTCGGTGCCGAGCCCCTCGATCCGCAGGGCCAGGGTGCCCCCGGGCACGAAGTCCATGACGAAGTACGGCCGGCCGTCCTCCACCCCGACGTCGTGCACCCGGACGACCCGGCCGTCGTGGATGCGGCGCAGCAGCCGGGCCTCGTCGAGGAAGCGCTGGTGCACGTCGGCGTGGTGGCTCCAGTTGTCGGCCAGCACCTTGACCGCGACGGTCACGTCGAGCTCGGGGTCGTGCCCGCGCCAGACCGTGGCGAACGCGCCGACGCCCTCGACGGCGTCGAGCCGGTAGCGTCCGATCTGCTTCATCCCCCTCAGTATCGCGGCGGAGGTGCCCGTGGACGTCGACCCGGGTCTCCTCGCGCGCGCCCGATCGGGCGATGCCGACGCGCTGCACGACCTGCTGGCCCGGATCCGGCCGGAGGTCGTGCGGCGGTGCCGACGGTTCCTGCCGCATCCACAGGACGCCGAGGAGGCGGCGCAGGAGGCGCTGCTGACCATCGCGACCCGGCTCGACACGTTCACGGGCCGCGGCTCGTTCGGCGGCTGGGTGAACGTGGTCGCCGGCAACCAGGCCCGGATGACCTACCGGTCGATGCGTCGGCGGTTCGACGAGCGCGGCCTCGACGCCGTGCCCGAGGGAGCCGACCCGGCCCGCACCAGCGTCGTCGCCGGCACCCGGCTGGACCTCCTCGACGCGATCGAGGCGCTGGAGCAGCGTCACCCCGAGGCGGTCGAGGCGTTCGTGATGCGTGACCTCGGATCGCTGGCGTACGACGAGATCGCGGACCACCTCGAGGTGCCGCTCGGCACCGTCAAGGCGCGCATCCACACGGCCCGCGCCTTCGTGCGCGAACGCCTCGGTGGCGACGAGTAGATTTCGCGACAACCTTTCGGGTCCGCCGCGCATCAGGTCGGGTGAGGGCTGTCACCGGACGGCCGAGGAGGTGTCATGAACCGCTGGATCGCGGCCGTGCTCGTCACCTTGAGCGTGCTGGCCGGAGTGGGTGTCGGGTACGCAGCGCAGCGCGACGACGAGTCGGGGACGACGGCGCCGGGTCGGTCACCGTCGGCGACGCCCGCGGCTGCTGCGACACCGGGCGGCTCGACCGAGTCGGGCCCGGTCACCGTCACCGACGCCTACCTGGTGGCGTCGAGGACCGGAGGCGCGACGCTCAGCGCCGTGCTCCGCGGTCCGTCAGGTGTCGCCGTGAACGGCATCACGGCCGAGATCGACGGTCGGCCCCTGATGATCGGCGAGGGCTACGACGGCAACGAGCTCCTCGACAACAGCCTGGAGGGCGAGGGGGATCTGCGGCTGGGTGAGAAGGGCGTCGACGTGGGCGACGACTTCATCGAGGCTCGACCCTGCTTCGTCGTCCACGACGTCGAGGTGGGACAGCGGGTGCGGGTGACGCTGGACCTGGACGGAGCGTCGGACGCGGCGCTCGAGGTTCCTGTGGTGACAGCAGACCAGGTCGACGACGTGGCGCTGTTCGAGGGGCCGCCGCCGAAGATCACCGAAGCCACGATCGCGGTCTACCCGGGAGAGGACGACGCTCCGCTCGGCTTCACGATCGTCAGTCGCTCCGGTGACGTGGAGGAGGCGCGGCTCCGCAGCATCGTCGTCGAGGGCAGCGGTGTTCCGCCGGACGTCCGCGTCGAGCACCACACCGCGACCGGCGGTCCCTCGGGCTTCTTCGCGCAGGAGGAGCCGCTGACGGTGGTGGCGGCCCGGCCGAGCGACGGGGACTACGACTTCGTCGATGCCAGGGTGCTGACGATCGGCAGCACCGTCACCCTGCGGATCCCGTTCCCGTCCGGCGTGACGGTCGGGAGGTTCCGCGTCGTCGCCGGCTGACCCTCCGGTCCGGCCGCCCTCGTCGCCATGCGCAGCAGACGCGACCGACGGCTCGGGCGGCTCGGCGAGAGTCCGGGCCTGGTGCTCGACGGTTGCTGACCGGCCGGCGACGGGGTCCGGAGGAGCAGGGATACTCTGAGGTCCCCGTCACACTCGAGGAGACGCCGTGCCGAACCTTGCCGCCCTGCTGGACCAGACCGCCGCGAAGTACCCCGAGCGGGAGGCGATCGTCTTCGGCGACACCCGTCTGAGCTACGCCCAGGTGCAGGGTGCGGCCAACCAGGTGGCGAATCTGCTGGTGTCGCGCGGCATCGCGCCGGGCGACAAGGTCGCGTTGTCGATGCCGAACCTGCCGTACTTCACGATCATCTACTTCGGCATCCTGAAGGCGGGCGCGACGGTGGTGCCGTTGAACGTGCTGCTGAAGCCGCGGGAGGTGGCGTACCACCTGGCCGACTCGGAGGCGAAGGCGTACTTCGCGTTCGAGGGCAGCGCGGATCTGCCGATCGGTGACGCCGCGTGGGCGGGCTTCCAGGACACCGACTCGTGCACGGAGTTCTTCCTGGTCAAGCTCGACTCGGCGGCGCCGGCGCCGTTGGAGCCGCCGGAGTACTACGCGCCGTTGGTGGCCGAGCAGTCGCCGGTGTTCGAGACCCTCGAGGTCGACGACGACGACACGGCGGTGATCCTGTACACGTCGGGCACCACGGGTCAGCCCAAGGGAGCGGAGCTGCGGCACCGCAACATGCGTGACAACGCGCTGTCGGGCAAGGACCTGTTCGGGGCCGACGAGTCGAACCCCGACACGTACCTGTGCGTGCTGCCGCTGTTCCACTCCTTCGGGCAGACCGTGATCCAGAACGGCGCGATCGCGTTCGGTGGCACCGTCGTGATGCTGCCGCGGTTCGAGCCGCAGGCCGCGTTGAGCCTGATGCTCGCCAACGACGTGACGTTCTTCGCCGGCGTCCCGACGATGTACTGGGGGCTGCTGGGCGCGCTCGAGGAGGGTGTCGACGTCACGAAGCTGGCCGAGAACCTGCGGGTGGCAGCGGCGGGCGGGTCGGCGCTGCCGGTGGAGGTGCACAAGGACTTCAAGGCGCGTTTCGGCGTGACGATCCTGGAGGGCTACGGCCTGTCGGAGACGTCGCCGGTCGCGTCGTTCTCGGTCTACGGCCAGGAGCCGCGGGTCGGGTCGATCGGCGTCCCGATCCCGGGCGTGGAGATGAAGCTGATCGAGGACGACTGGTCCGACGCCACCGGCGAGGTCGGCGAGATCGCGATCAAGGGCCACAACGTCATGAAGGGCTACTACAACCGGCCCGAGGCGACGGCCGAGGCCATCCGGGACGACTGGTTCCGCTCCGGCGACCTGCGTATTACAAATCAGGTAAGGCTGCCCTGATGTCACCGCGCCGATAGTTACCTGTAAGCGCCGGCTGTTTCTTACGGTGCGTATGTGTTCAACCCGGGCTTCTACTGTTGGGCCAGCATCGAAAATATCGACAT
>JALRKU010000382.1 GCA_023254755.1 Aeromicrobium sp.
AGGATCCGTGGCAGCACTTCGCCCGGACCCACCAGATCGGCCAGATCGTGCCCGGCAAGGCCACCAAGCTCGTCCCGTTCGGTGCGTTCGTGCGCGTCGAGGAGGGCATCGAGGGCCTCGTGCATATCTCCGAGCTGGCCGAGCGTCACGTCGAGATCCCCGAGCAGGTCGTCCAGATCGGCGACTCGGTCATGGTCAAGATCATCGACATCGACCTCGAGCGTCGTCGCATCTCGCTGTCGCTCAAGCAGGCCAACGAGACGCAGGCCGCTGCGGCCGACGACTTCGACCCGACGCTCTACGGCATGACGTCCTCCTACGACGAGCAGGGCAACTACATCTACCCCGACGGCTTCGACCCGGAGACCGGCGAGTGGCAGGAGGGCTTCGAGGAGGCCCGCGCCGCGTGGGAGAAGCAGTACGCCGAGGCGCACGCGCGCTGGGAGGCCCACAAGAAGCAGATCGAGGAGGCCGAGCAGGCCAACCTCGACGCCGGCGCCACGAGCAACTACTCGTCCGAGGCGGACGAGGCTCCGGCCGGCGAGGGCTCGCTGGCCTCCGACGAGGCCCTGCAGGCTCTGCGCGAGAAGCTCACCGGCGGCGAGTGATCACCACTCTTCGCTGAGCAGCACGAAGCCCCCGACCGATCGGTCGGGGGCTTCGTCGTTCCCGGATCAGCGCCAGTCGGCGGTGGGGAACGGGTCGTGGTGGCTGTGCGGGGCGGGGCGGCTGCCGTAGCCGTCGTGGCGGATCGTCGCCCGGAGACCGAGGACGACACCGCTGAGCAGGACCAGGAGGAGCAGTGCGGTGATCATGGCAGCAATTCTTGTGGAGTCGGAAACCTGCCACCAGTGGCGGTAAAGCCACAGTTCCTTGATATTCCGCCACGGTGCTGCGACGATGGCGGCATGAAGACCGTCGCCGTGATCGTCCAGGACGGAGCCGAGCCGTTCGGCCTCGGATCGCTCTGCGAGGTGTGGGGCGAGCCGTACCACCCCGACGACGACAACCCGGTGTTCGACTTCCGCGTGTGCACCCCGCGTCCGGGACGCGTCCGGGGCAGGGCCGGCTTCGACCTGCACGTCGAGCACGGCCTCCAGGCCGCCGCCGAGGCCGACCTGGTCTGCATCTCGCCCAAGTACGAGTTCCTCGACAACGACCCCGCCGTGCTCGAGGCCGTCCAGGCCGCGCACGATCGCGGGGCGGTCGTCTACGCCCACTGCTCGGGCGCCTTCGCTCTCGGTCAGGCCGGTCTGCTCGACGGGCGCGAGTGCACGACGCACTGGCGCTACGGCGACCGGCTGCAGCGCACGTTCCCCGAGGCGATCGTCCGCCCCGACGTGCTCTACGTGCAGGACGGCAACGTGCTCACGGGCGCCGGGTCGGCCGCCGGCATCGACGCGTCGCTGCACCTCATGCGCCAGCGGTTCGGCGCCAAGGTCGCGGCCACGACGGCGCGGCGCATCGTGGTCCCGCCGCACCGCGACGGCGGTCAGGCCCAGTACGTCCGCAGCCCGATGGGGCAGACCGAGGCCGACACGCTCGCGCCGCTGCTGGAGTGGGCGACGGCGCACCTCGAGGAGGCGCTCCCGGTGTCGCGGCTGGCCCGCGAGGCGCACATGTCGGAGCGGACCTTCGCCCGCCGGTTCCGCGACGAGACGGGCACGACGCCGCTGCAGTGGCTCACCGGGCAGCGCGTCGCGCTCGCCGAGGAGATGCTCGAGAACTCCGGCCTGGGCATCGAGCAGATCGCCCAGCGGGTCGGGTTCGGCAACGCCGCGACGCTGCGCCACCACTTCACGGCCCAGCGTGGGGTGACGCCGCAGCAGTACCGGCGCACGTTCTGCCCGGACGACCTGGAGGACCCGGGCGCGGCCTGACGGTCAGAGCTGGCCGCGGCGCACCTTGCCGGTGGCGGTGCGAGGGAGCACGTCGACGCGGACGTACTCCTTCGGGCGCTTCGGCGGTGCGAGCCGTTCGACGGCGCGCGCCCTGAGCTCCTCCTCGGTGGCGGTGCCGACGTACGCGGCACAGACGCGGTGGCCCCAGTGGTCGTCGGGCCTGCCGTGCACGGCGATCTCGTCGACGCCGTCGAGGCCCTCCAGTGCCGCCTCGACCTCGGCGGGG
>JALRKU010000435.1 GCA_023254755.1 Aeromicrobium sp.
ACGAGAGCGGTGACGATCGGTATCACGGCGGCGCGCAGCGACCGGAACATCAGGTAGAGCACGACGAACGCCAGCACGACACCGACGGCCTCGACGATGGTCAGCTGGGGGCCGACCGTCGTGAAGATGTCGCCACCGAACGCGGTCGTGAGGTCGTCGTCGCCGACCAGCGGGGCCGAGGCCTGCTCGATCTTGTCCGCGGTGTCGGCCGGCAGGTCCTCGAAGGGGCGGTCGAACTGGACCTGGATCTGGGCGGCGGACCGGTCGTCCGCGAGGCCGATCGCGTTGCCGTCGTCGAACGGCGACACGACGTCGCTGACGTGCGGGACCTTCTCGAGGGCGGCGACGGTGGTGGCGACGTCGGCGCGGGTCGCCCCGTCGTCGACGGTGCCGCCGTCGCGAGCGGCGATGACCACCGTGGCGCCGGCGCCGCTGATCTCGGGGAACGTGCGGCCGAGGGCGTCGATCGCGTCCTGTGACTCGGTGCCCGGGATCTCGAACTCGTTGCGGGTGCCCTGGCCGAGCGTGGCGGCGAGGCCGCAGACGACGACGATGCCGAGCCAGGTCAGCGTGACCCGCCGGTGGTGGCGGTAGCACCAGCGTCCGAGGGCGTAGAGGAAGGTGGACACCCCGCGACGATACGTTTGTGTATTGAATACGTCAATGCATCCAAGTAGCATCCCGACCACGGCACGAGGCCATGTCCTACCGCGGGAGGAGGCATCCGATGACCACCGTGCAGTCCGCCGGCCGTCGCCGGGAGGCGACGCGCGAGCGCATGCTCGACGCCGCGGCCGTCGTGCTCGCCCGCGAGGGCATCCAGGGCGCCTCTGTGGAGCACCTCTGCGACCAGGCCGGGTTCACCCGCGGCGCGTTCTACTCCAACTTCTCCAGCAAGGACGAGCTGGTGATGGCGGTGTTCGAGCGCGAGCGCGAGCAGATGCTGTCGCGCATGCGCGAGGCCGCCGACGGCACCGACCTGCAGGACCTGGACCTGACCGACCTGTTCGCCACGATCATGCAGCGCTTCGTGCTGCTCCAGCCGCCCGATCGCGACTGGTACCTGGTGCATGCCGAGTTCGGCCTGCGCGGCGTGCGCGACGACGAGGTCGGCCGGGCGTTCAACGCGGCCTGGCAGCAGGTCAAGCACCAGCTCGAGACGTTGATCAGCGACGTCCTCGACCGGCTGGACCTGCGCCTCACCGTCCCGGTCCCGCACGTCGCCACGGTCCTCATGGGCACCTACGACAACGCGCTGCGCGAGGCCCTCATCGAGCACCGCGAGATCGACACCGACCTCCTCGGCACCACCCTCCCCGCCCTCCTCCTCGCCGTCGTCCACCCCCGCTGACGAGTCACTCGTTCCCGCTGACGAGTCACTCGTTCCCGCTGACGAGTCGATGATTTCAGGTGACGAGTCACTGAATCACGCTGGACCGCGCCGATAGACTCGACTCATGGAGGCTGCTGCGCCGCGACCCCGTCCCGTCATCGTCTGCTGCATGCCCGAGCACGACGACGTCATCGTCGACGAGCTGGGCCGCTACGCCCGCGACTACGAGGTGCGCTGCGGCGCGACCGCCGCCGAGGTCACGGGGATCCTCACCGAGGCCCTGGCCGACGGCGACCAGGTCTGCCTCATCGTGTCGGAGTCCCGCGTGCCCGACGAGAACCTCTTCCGGGCGTTCGCCCAGTGGCGCTCCCTGGTGCCCACGGCCAAGCGGCTGGTGGTGTCGCACTGGGACTACTTCATCGCCGACGCGCCCGGCATCCGCCCGGCGCTCGCGAAGGGCAAGATGGACGCCCACCTGCTGCTGCCCCGCGGGGTTCGGGACGAGGAGTTCCACCACGCCATCACGGAGATGCTGTCGGACTGGGGCTCGACCGTCGCCGACCCCGAGGCCATCTCGGTCAAGGTGATCGCGCCGCCCAACCACCCGCTCGCGATGGGCGTGCTCGACCTGCTCGACCGGATGGGCATGCCCAACCGGCGCTACTCGCCCGACTCCGAGGTCGGTCGCAGGATCATCGCGGAGTGGGAGAAGGGGGAGCGGGAGAAGGGGGAGCAGGAGAAGGGGGAGCACGAGCCCGTCGGCTTCCCGCTGCTGTGGGTGCACCAGCGCGGCATCTTCCAGCCCGGGTCGGTGCGCGACGTCGCCCGCCGGGTCATGAACAGCTCGGGTCGCGTCGACGTCGACGAGGTCGTCGACGTGGCGGTGGTCGGCGCCGGACCCGCGGGTCTGGCGGCAGCGGTCTACGCGGCGTCCGAGGGGCTCAGCACGGTCGTGCTCGAGGCCGAGGCGGTCGGCGGCCAGGCGGGCACCAGCTCGATGATCCGCAACTACCTCGGGTTCCCG
>JALRKU010000444.1 GCA_023254755.1 Aeromicrobium sp.
ATCCCGCGGCAGCAGTTCGAGGTGCCGATCCAGGCCGCGATCGGCGCCCGCATCATCGCCCGCGAGTCGATCCGCGCGATGCGCAAGGACGTGCTCGCCAAGTGCTACGGCGGCGACATCACCCGCAAGCGCAAGCTGCTCGAGAAGCAGAAGGAGGGCAAGAAGCGCATGAAGATGGTCGGCCGCGTGGAGGTCCCCCAGGAGGCGTTCATCGCGGCGCTCTCGACCGGCGACTCGGGCCCCGGCAAGAGCTGACCGGCGCGGCTGATCCGGGTGGACTCGTCGACGGACCTCCGTGGCTCGTCAGCGGGCTGCGGCGGCCCGGGCTGGGCGTCTAGGGTCGGCGCATGAGCGCGCGCGTCCGGTCCGTCAACGTCGGCCGGGTCGTCGGGGTGCCGTGGGGCACGCTCAGGTCGTCGGCCATCGACAAGCGGCCGACAGCAGGCCCCGTCACCGTGCGCCGGCTCGGCCTCGGCGGTGACGAGATCGGCGATCTCGTGCATCACGGGGGAGCGGACCAGGCCGTGTACGCCTACGCGCGCGAGGACCTCGACGACTGGCAGGACGAGCTCGGGCGACCGCTGCACGACGGGGTGTTCGGAGAGAACCTCACGACCGCGGGCCTCGACGTGCAGAACAGCCGGATCGGCGACCGCTGGCGGATCGGCACCGCGCTCCTCGAGGTCTGCGACGTCCGCATCCCGTGCAGCGTGTTCCAGGGCTTCCTGGACGAGCGGCACTGGGTGCGCCGGTTCACCGAGAAGGGCGTCCCCGGCGCCTACCTCCGGGTGGTCGAGGAGGGCGAGCTCGGCTCGGGTGACGAGATCCGCGTCGTGGAGCGACGTGACCACGACGTGACGGTCGCTCTCACGTTCCGTGCGCTGACGACCGAACGGTCGTGGGTGCCTCGGTTGGCGGGCGAGCCCCGGGCGTCGGCCAAGATCCTGGCCAGGCTCGATGCACTCCGCAACGACCCCGCGGGGTGACCAGCCGGTAGGTTAGGGTGACCAGCACCACATACCGTCAGCATGTTCCGCGCTGCGGACGACCCGAACCCCGAGGAAGCCGATGCCCGTCGCCCAGGCCACCGCCGCAGAGCTCGAGATCGTCAACAACCGTCCGCCCACGCTCAACGGCGTGTTCTTCGACCGCGCCAAGAACGCGGCGAACCGGGAGGCGTACAGCTTCCCCGACGCCGACGAGAACTGGCACTCGATCACCTGGGGCGAGACGGGTGAGCGCGTCACCCGACTCGCCGCCGGACTGGTCTCGCTCGGCATCGAGGCCGAGCAGCGTGTCGCGATCGCGTCGGGCACGCGCATCGAGTGGATCCTCGCGGACCTCGCGGTGCTCGCCGCGGGCGCGGCCACCACGACGGTCTACCCGACCACGATCTCCGACGACGTCGCCTACATCCTGGCCGACTCCGAGAGCCGCGTCGTGTTCGCCGAGGACGACGAGCAGGTCGCCAAGCTGCGCGAGAAGCGCAGCGAGCTGCCGGCGGTCGACAAGGTCGTCGTGTTCGACGGCACGACCGACGGGGACTGGGTCATCTCGTTCGACGAGCTGGAGAAGCTCGGCGAGGCGTACCTGGCCGAGCACCCCGACGTCGTCGAGCAGCGTGTCGCCGCCACCCGGGGCGACTCGCTCGCGACGCTGATCTACACCTCGGGCACGACCGGTCGACCCAAGGGCGTCCGCCTCGAGCACACCTCGTGGACCTACGAGGGCGCCGTCATCGTCGCCGGTGGCACGCTCTCCGAGGACGACCTGCAGGTCCTCTGGCTGCCGATGGCGCACTCGTTCGGCAAGGTGCTGCTCGCGGCCCAGCTGCTCATCGGCTTCCCGACCGCCATCGACGGCCGCGTGCCCAAGATCGTCGACAACCTCGCCGTCGTGAAGCCCACGTTCATGGGTGCCGCGCCGCGCATCTTCGAGAAGGCGTACGGCCGCATCGTCGGCATGACCGAGGCCGAGGGCGGCGCCAAGCTCAAGATCTTCCAGTGGGCCGAGAAGGTCGGTCTGGAGTACTCGCGCCGCACCCGCGCGGGCCAGTCGATTCCGCTGCCGCTGAAGCTGCAGCACGGCCTGGCCGACAAGCTGGTCTTCAGCAAGGTGCGCGACCGCTTCGGCGGCCGGGTGCGGTTCTTCATCTCCGGCGCCGCGGCTCTGTCGCAGGACATCGCCGAGTGGTTCCACTCGGCCGGCGTGCTGATCCTCGAGGGCTACGGCCTGACCGAGACGTCGGCGGGCGCGTTCGTCAACCGTCCCGACGCGTTCAAGATCGGCTCGGTCGGACGGGCGTTCCCCGGCAGCGAGGTCAAGATCGCCGAGGACGGCGAGGTCCTCATCAAGGGCCCGCACGTCATGGAGGGCTACCACAACCTCGAGACCGAGAGCGCGTCCACCAAGGACGCCGACGGCTGGCTGCACACCGGCGACGAGGGCCGCCTCGACGACGACGGGTTCCTGTACATCACGGGCCGCAAGAAGGAGCTCTTCAAGACCTCCGGGGGCAAGTACGTCGCCCCGCCGCACATCGAGGGCGTCTTCAAGGGCATCAGCTCGATGACGTCGCAGATCATCGTGCACGGCAACGAGCGCAACTTCTGCTCGGCGCTCATCACCCTCGACCCCGACGCGGTGGCCGAGTGGGCCGAGGCCCACGGCATGCAGGGCAAGTCCTACGCCGAGGTCGTGAAGTCGCCCGAGATCCACGCGATCGTCTCCGAGCAGGTCGAGGAGCTCAACCAGCGCCTCAACCGCTGGGAGACCATCAAGAAGTGGGAGATCCTCGACCACGACCTCTCGGTCGAGTCCGGCGAGCTGACGCCGAGCATGAAGGTCAAGCGCGCGGTCGTGGAGGCCAACCACAAGGACCTGCTGGACTCCTTCTACGCTTGAGCGGTGC
>JALRKU010000471.1 GCA_023254755.1 Aeromicrobium sp.
CGGTCCGCGCCGACAAGGGCGTCGTGGCCGAGGTCGCCGTCGCCGTCTGAGCGCGACCCGCTCTCGGCGGCGCGTGACAGGAGTCACGTGTCGCCGAGAGCCCCCGACTCCTGTACGGTTTGACCAGGCAACTCCCACGGACGGGCGCCAAGTGGCGCGCATCCGTCCTGATCCACGCAGCACGACCTAATGAAAGACCGGTGCACCCATGAGGAACGCGATCCGTCTCGCGACGGCAGCCGCGCTCGCCGCGACGTTCACCCTGTTCATGGGTGGTGCTGCGCAGGCGTATCCCGATCCCACGATCACCATCTCGATCCCGGGCAACGAGATCATCGGCGGTGACACCTTCGACTTCACGGCCAGCTCCGGCGACGTCGATTGCGACTGGACGGTCACCTACGGCGGCGCCCAGCAGACGGGCTCCGGCACCTCCATCTCCGGCACGTACGACACGCCTGCCGTGAGCAAGCGGACGGCCACCACGATCACCGCCGTCTGCGAGTACCAGACGGCCACGAGCTCGGCCAGCGCCGCGGCCACCGCAGAGGTCAGCGCCGCCGACACGGCCAGCGCCTCGGCGACGGTGTACCTGCTGCCGCGCGGTGGCGACACCGACGGTGGCAGCGACGACAACGGTGCGCTCCCCGACACCGGCGGATCGAACCTGTGGATCGTCATCGTGGGTGCTGCGCTCCTGGTGGTCGGCGCTGCTGCGCTGGCGCTCTCGCGCCGCCGCTCGCACTGATCTCGTAGCCGCAACCCCGCGTGGCACCTCGCCGGCGTCCGCGCCGCACGTCGTTCTGGGCAAGCCTTCAGGACGGCCTCATCGATCGATTCCCGTCGTGGCCCAAGGCTCTCGCAGGAGCCTTGGGCCTCGTCGTGGCCGGCGTGCTGCTGGTCTTCGGCTACCAGGCAACCGTCGCTCGGTCGGCGTTGAACGACGCAGCCGACGGGGCCGCGCTCCTGCAGAGCCAGGTGGTCGCCGGAGACGTCTCGGGCGCCCGCGAGACCCTCGCCGACCTGCAGGGGAGCACTGATCGCGCTCGGGGCGTCACCTCAGGCGTGCTGTGGAGGCTGGGCAGCTCCACGCCCTGGGTCGGCGACGACATCCAGGCCGTCCGCACGGTCTCGCGCGAGATGGACCGCGTCGTCGACCAGGCCGTGCCGCCGATCGTGGATCTGGCCGGAGAGCTCAACGCCAAGACCTTCAACCCTGCCGACGGGACGTTCGACATCGGCTCGATCGTGGCGGTGGCTCCTGCGACCGCGAGAGCGGCGGCCACCCTGGGCGAGTCCGACGCCGCCCTGTCGAAGATCGACTCGTCGTCGCTCATCGCTCCACTGCGAGCGCCGGTCTCGACCGTGCAGGCGCAGGTCGACGTCGCTGCCTCCGCCGCCCACAACGCCAGTCTCGCCGCCCGGCTGCTTCCCCAGATGCTGGGGGTGGACGGGACGCGTCGGTACGCCCTGCTCGTGCAGAACAACGCCGAGTCCCGGGCCGACGGAGGCATCGTGGGGTCCTACTCGGTCATCGAGGCGAAGCGTGGCCGGGTCAAGATCATCGACCAGGGCAACGCCTCCGACGTCTTCCCCACGGGCCGCGTGCCGAAGATGTCGAAGGACGAGAAGCGCGTCTTCCCCTCGACGATGGTCAGCGACCTGCGCGACACCACGGCCACGCCGGACTTCCCTCGCGCGGCAGCGCTCGCCTCTCGCCTGATCTCGAAGGGCCGGGACATCCCGATCGACGGCGCCTTCACCGTCGATCCCGTGGCCATGGGGTACCTGATGGACGGGATCGGCTCGGTCAAGATCCGCGGCGACATCGTGCTCGACGCGAGCAACACGGCGTCGGCCCTGCTGCACCAGGTCTACATGCTCCTCGACGACCCGAGGGCTCAGGACGAGTTCTTCCGCATCGTCACGCGCCGCATCTTCAACCGGTTCACCGCCGGCGACGGTGACGCGCAGGCGACGTTGAAGGCGCTGGTCCGCGGGGTCGAGGAGAACCGGATCAGCCTGTGGTCGGCGCGAGACGCCGAGCAGGAGGTCATCGCCAGCACGGACCTGTCCGGCAGTCTGCCGAAGGACAACGGCACCACCCCCAACGTCGGCATGTACGTCAGCGACGCGGCCTCGGGGAAGATGGAGTACTTCCTCAAGACCACGCCCACGATCGCCTCGGTGAGGTGCCCGCGGGGCGACCTCCAGCAGATCACCTTGGTCTCGGACCTGCAGTCCACCGCCCCGACGACCGGTCTGACGAAGTGGGTCACGGGCACGGGCGAGTACGTGGCGAAGGGGTCGATGCGGCTGAACATCCGCCTCATGGCTCCGTACAAGGGGTACTTCACGTCGATCACGCTCGACGGCGAGCCGGTCACGATCAGCGCGGACCGCCTCTACGGCCGGGCCGTCTCCAGGCTCGAGGTCGTGCTGCGTCCTGGCGAGCGCAAGACCCTCAAGGCCGACGTCATCAGCGGACCCGGCCAGGTCGCTCCACCGGTCTTCAACACGACGCCGGGCGTCGACTCGCTGCGCAACGGCTTCAGCGCCTCCTCGTCCTGCAGCGCCTGACCCGACGCCCGTCGCCGGGACGGCGGCTCGTGTCGGTCGTCAGCCGGCCTCGTCCGGGCCGTGGCGCCGCCGCTAGAGCTCGAGGATGACGGTGGTCGGACCGTCGTTGACCAGGGCGACCTGCATGTCCGCCCCGAAGCGGCCGGTCTCCACCTGCGCCCCGAGCCGACGCAGGTGGGCGCAGAAGTGGTCGTAGAGCGGCTCGGCGACGCTGCCCGGCGCCGCCGCGGTCCAGGTCGGGCGGCGGCCCTTCCGGGCGTCGCCGTACAGGGTGAACTGGCTGACCGCGAGCACGTCGCCCGCACCGTCGGACACCGACAGCTCGTCGCGCAGGACCCGCAGGCCGAACACCTTGGCGGCGAGACGCTCGGCGACGTCGGCCGTGTCGTCGTGCGTGACGCCGACGAGGACCAGGAGTCCCGCGTCGATGCTTCCCACGGTCCGGCCGTCGACCACGACGGAGGCCTCGGAGACTCTCTGGACGACGGCTCGCACCGGTCCAGGGTAGGGATCGTCGCGTCGCCTCCTGCGGACGCCCCTTCGTGGGCGCCGGATAGGATCGAGGGCATGCCGTTCGTGATCCCCGACGACCTGCACCCGGACCTGATGCCCGTGGTGTGGTTGCTGGGCACGTGGCACGGCAGCGGCAAGGGCGAGTACCCCACCGTCCAGGCGTTCGACTACGACCAGGAGGTCGTGTTCGCCCACGACGGCCGGGCCTTCCTGCACTACTTCAGCCGAACGTGGATCACTGACCAGCAGGGCGAGCGGGTTCGGCCCGGCGCCCTGGAGACCGGCTTCCTGCGTCCTGTCGGCGACAACAAGCTCGAGCTCGTGCTGGCGCACCCCACCGGCTACGCCGAGGTCTGGTACGGCGAGGTCCAGGGGGCCAGGGTCACCCTCGCCACCGACCTCGTGGCCCGCACCGAGACGGCCAAGGAGTACACGGCCGGGCAGCGCATGTACGGCCTCGTCGACGGGGCGCTGATGTACGCCTACGACATGGCGGCCGAGGGTCACGAGATGCAGTCGCACCTGTGGGGGAAGCTCGAGCGTGACTGAGCCCTCCCGCCACTCCGGTCCTGCCCGACGCAGCCCGGTGCTCGACCGTCCGGGCGCCGTCGAGGCCGACCCGCCCGACACCGGCGTCGCGGCGCACTACGGCTCGCTCGCCCACGAGCAGCGGGCGCTCCTGGCGGGCGACGCGGTCGTCGACCTCTCGCACCGCGACGTCCTCTCGATCAGCGGACCCGACCGCCTCACCTGGCTCCACTCGCTCACCACCCAGCACCTCGAGGCGCTCGCGCCCGGGGCCCGGACCGAGGTGCTGCTGCTGTCACCGCAGGGGCGCATCGAGCACGTCTTCGCCGGCATCGACGACGGCGAGACGTTCTGGGCGCACACCGAGCCGGGTCATGCCGCTGCGCTCCTGGAGTTCCTCGAGCGCATGAAGTTCTTCAGCCGGGTCGAGCTCGCTCGGATCGACGACCAGGTCGTGCTCGGACGGGTGGCGGGTGGTGACCTGGTGCACGACCTCGTGCCGCGCGCCGACCTCGACGTCCTGGCGGCGTCCGACGCCGCGGTCGCCGGCACCTGGGCGTGGGAGGCGCTGCGCATCGAGGCCGGCATCCCCCGCGTCGGTCTCGACACCGACGACCGCACGATCCCCAACGAGATCGGTCTGCTCGGGCGGGCGGTGCACCTCGACAAGGGGTGCTACCGCGGCCAGGAGACCGTCGCGCGGGTGCACACCCTCGGACGTCCGCCGCGCCGGTTGGTCCGGCTCCTCCTCGACGGCTCCGCCGAGCACCTGCCGTCGCACGGGGCGGCGGTCGAGCTCGACGGCGCGGTGGTGGGCGTGGTCGGGTCCAGCGCGCGCCACCACGAGCTCGGGCCCGTCGCGCTCGCCGTCGTCAAGCGCACCGTCGATCCCGCTGCCACGCTCACCGTGGACGGCGTCGCGGCGGCCCAGGAGCTCGTGGTCGACCCCGAGGTCGGACTGCACGTGCGCCCGGTGCTCGGTCGATGACCACCCGGTTCGCCCTGCTGGCGGTGTGCACCGCCAACATCTGTCGCTCGCCGATGATGGAGGCGCTGCTGCGCGACCGTCTCGACGCCGAGCGCTTCGAGGTGGCCAGCGCCGGCGTGCAGGGCTGGCGTCAGCAGCCGATGGATCGCATGGCGGAGATGGAGCTGCGTCGCTTCGGTCTCGACGCCGAGACCTTCCGCTCGCACGCGATCGACACCTACCTCGTCGAGTCCGCGGACCTGATCCTCACCGCCGAGCGCAGCCACCGCACCCGCGTCCTCGAGGACGAGCCGCGGGCGCTGCGCTGGACGTTCACGCTGCGCGAGTTCGCCGATCTGTGCCAGCGATTCCCCGACGTGACCGATGCCCGGGAGCTGGTCGCCGAGGCGGCGCGACACCGGCAGGACTTCCGCGGCGACGCCGACATCGCCGACCCGTTCCGTCGCGCGCCCGCCGTGCACCGCGCGACGGCCGACGCGATCCACGAGGCCGTGGTCACGGTGGCCGACCGGCTCAACGCCTGCACCACCTGACGGCGGTCGTCAGCGACGACGACGACCCTGGTCGCGACCGTCGGGACCGTAGCCGTACCCGTAGCCGTACCTGGCGGCCCCCCGGGCGGGCACCATCGTCATGACCGTGCCGTAGAGGGTGGCTCCGACGCCGTCGAGCCGGTCCATCGCGATGCGCACCTGCTCCTGCATCGTGCGGCCGTGCCTCACCACGAGCAGCGCTCCGTCCGAGGCCTCGGCCAGCAGAGCGGCGTCGGTGACCGGCAGCAGGGGCGGCGCGTCGATGAGGACGACGTCGTAGCGCCGGCTCAGGGTGTTCAGCAGCTCCGACATCGCCTGGGTCTGCAACAGCTCGGACGGGTTGGGCGGCCGGGTGCCGCTCGTCAGCAGGTCGAGCCCCGGGACCGCGGTCTCCTGGATCGCGTCGTCGAGATCGACCCGGCCCACCAGCGTCGTGGTGAGGCCGGTCGACCCCGGCAGGTCGAACAGCTCGGCCAGGCGCGGCCGGCGCAGGTCGCCCTCGACCAGGACGACGCTCTGGCCGCTGCGGGCCAGGGCCACCGCGACGCTCGTGGCGACCGTGGTCTTGCCCTCACCGGGAAGGCAGCTCGTGATCGTGAGCACCGAGCTGTCCCGGTCGACGTCGAGGAACTGCAGGTTGGTGCGCATGATGCGCGCCGCCTCGAAGCGGGGGTGGTGCGCGTCGAGGTCCGCGACGAGCGGTTGACGGGCCACGGTGCGGTCGTAGCCGAACGCGCCGATCTGCGGCAGTCCCGTGATCTCGGCCAGGTCCTCGGCCGAGCGCACCCGGCGATCGGTGACCTGGCGGGTCAGGGACAGCACGACGCTCAGCAGCACGCCCGCGAGGGCACCCCACAGTGCCCATGCCCGGCGGTCCGGGGACGCGGGCGACGACGGGGTGGGGGAGGTCTCGATGATCGACGCGACCAGCGAGGGCCGCGGCTCGTCGGGATCGGGGGTCGCGGCCTCGGGATCAACCGCCGTGCCGCTGGAGATCAGCAGGTCCACGAAGGACTCGGCCGCCGCCGAGCTCAGCTTCGCCGCGACGGACGGGTCGGGATGCGTCGCCGTGACACGGACGACGGTGCTGCCCGGCAGCACCTCGCCCACGAGCGAGCGCTCGACCTGGCCGACGGACTGGTCCGACGCGGTGCGGTCGTGGACGGTCGCGGCGATCCGGCGGCTGCCCGCGAGCACGGCGTAGGACTGCAGCAGCCGTCCGTCGATCGCGTCGCCCGCGCGGGTGCCGGGCGACGGGATGACCAGCACGTCGGCGTGCGCCTCGTACTCGGCCGTCGCCAGATGGCTCAGGGCGTACCCCGCTGCGCCGCCGACGAGCACGCCGACGATCGCCACGCGCCAGAGGCGTCCGACCAGGTGAGCAAGCTTCTCGCTGAACAACCGTCGTCCCTTCGTCCCCGGGTCACCCTATCGGCCGTCATGAATTTCTGGTGGACACCTCATAACTCCTGGGTGACTCGACCGTTGGTCCAGGTACGAGAGTGGGTCGGGGCCCACTGGACGAGGAGGCCGTGGCGTGATCAGAGAGCGTCCCGCGAGCATGCTGAAGGTGGTGCTGGCTTTCGCCGGCACGGTCGTGGTGGCTCTCCTCCCTCTCGTGGTGATCGCTCTGAGCCGGCCCGGAACCGACGTCTACGGCCCCGCGCTCGGATACGATGGATCCGTCCTGCTCGTCGGTGCCCCTGCTGCGGCGGTCCTGGCCGCGGCGGTCATCGTGAGGACGATGCTCCGACGCAAGCCCCGTGCTGTACGCGCCTGAGGCCGATCCGACGGGGAAGCTCTCCCGGACGGAGTCCATGGTGCCGACCACTCGCCGTCGCGACTGGCAGCGCCGCTACAGCCGGTTCCTCGTGCTGTCGGACACGGTCGTCCTGGCGTGGGTCTTCCTGACCGCCCACGTGGCGTGGGCCGTCGGATCCGGCGACGAGCTCGACCCCGGCGTCTCGCCGTACTCGACGGGGCCGATCAGCATCTCGCTGTTCCTCCTGGTCCTGTGGCTCGCCGCGCTGGCGATGGCCGGCACGCGCGAGTCCATCGTCCTCGGCACGGGGCCGGAGGAGTACAAGCGCATCATCACGTCCACGCTGATGTGGTTCGCGATCCTCGCGTTCTGCGGCTACATGGTCCAGATCCAGCTGCCCCGGGCCTACGTCGGCATCTCGGTGGCGTTCGGGCTGGCGCTCCTGATCCTCAGCCGGTGGTCGTGGCGACAGTGGCTGGTGATGAAGCGTCAGGGCGGCGCGATGACCAGCCGGACCCTGGTCGTCGGCACGCAGGGTGCCGTCGAGCGCGTGATCGCCAGCGTGGGCAGCTTCACGCACTTCGGCTACCGTCTCGTCGGCGTGTGCATCCCGGGAGGTACCAGCGGTTCGGTCGCCGGTCTGCCTGTGCTGGGCGACCTCGACGACGTCGTGCGGCTCGTCGAGCGAGGTGCGGCCGACGCCGTCCTGGTCACGTCGACCGACGCGACGCACGCCGACATGGTCCGCCAGCTCGGCTGGTCCCTCGAGCCCTTCGACGTCGAGATCATCGTGGCGCCCTCGCTCGCCAACATCGCAGGCCCCCGCGTGAACGTCCGACCGGTCGCCGGTCTGCCCCTGCTGCACGTCGAGCAGCCGGCGTACCGAGGCACGTCGCGCTGGGCCAAGGCGATGCTCGACCGCTGCGGCGGCCTGGCGCTCCTGATCGCCTTCTCGCCGATCTTCGTGGTCACGTCCCTCGCGATCAAGATCACGAGCCCCGGACCGGTGTTCTTCCGCCAGGAGCGCGTCGGCAAGGACGGCCGCTCGTTCGGCATGATCAAGTTCCGCTCCATGGTCGTCGGCGCCGAGTCGCTGCTGGCCGAGCTGGAGGCCGACACCGGCAACGCGGTGATGTTCAAGATGCGCGACGACCCACGCATCACGCGGGTCGGCAAGCTGATCCGGCGCACCTCGATCGACGAGCTGCCCCAGCTGCTCAACGTGCTGAAGGGTGACATGAGTCTCGTGGGTCCCCGGCCGCCACTGGTCTCGGAGGTCTCCGGCTACGCCGCCGACGCGCGTCGCCGCCTCTTGGTTCGCCCTGGCATGACGGGCCCGTGGCAGATCTCGGGCCGCTCGAACCTGGACTGGGAGGAGACGGTCCGGCTCGACCTGTACTACGTGGAGAACTGGTCGATCATCGGCGACCTGCTCATCCTGTGGAAGACTCTCCGTGCCGTGGTGTCGTCCGAGGGAGCGTACTGAGTGCACCGTCTGCGCAACCCGCGTCAGGGCTACGACTGGGGGTCTGCCAGCGACATCCCGCGCTTCACCGGCCAGTCACCCGACGGGCGACCGGTGGCCGAGGAGTGGATGGGCACCCATCCGCTCGGTGAGTCCGTCGTCGTGGGGCGCGACGGCGACGAGACGCCGCTGTCCGAGCTGACCGGCTCCCTGCCGTTCATGATGAAGCTGCTGGCCGCGGGCCGACCGCTGTCGGTCCAGGTGCACCCCAGCAGCGAGATCGCCGAGGCCGGCTACGCCGCCGACGAGGCGGCCGGCATCCCGCTCGACGACCCGCGGCGGACGTACAAGGACCCGCACCACAAGCCCGAGATGGTCTACGCCCTCACGACGTTCGACACCCTCGTCGGGTTCCGACCCACGGCCGAGATCCTGCGGGTGCTGCACGGCCTCGACCTGCCGCTCACGCGGCGGCTCGCCGACGACCTGTCGGCCGATCCCGGCTTCGCGGGCATCGTGCGTCTCGTCGAGGACGTGCTCACCGAGGGCGTCCCGGTCGAGGAGATCCACGCCCTGGTGGCCCGCTGCGCGCGGCTCGTCGACGAGAACATCGACATCAAGCGCGCCTACACCACCGTCGTCGACATCGCCGACCACCACCCCGACGACGTCGGCCTGGTCGTCTCGCTGCTGCTGAACCGGCTGACGCTGCAGCCGGGCGAGGCGGCGTTCCTCGCCGACGGCATCATCCACGCCCATCTGCGCGGGCTGTGCGTCGAGGTGATGGCGTCGAGCGACAACGTGCTCCGTGGCGGGCTCACCACCAAGTTCGTGAACCCGCCCGAGCTGGTCAGGTGCCTCGACGCGGGCATGTCGCGCCTCGCCCGGGTCACCCCCACGCTGCTGGGCCTGTCGACCGAGGTGTTCGCCCCCGACGTCGACGAGTTCGCGCTCGCCGTCGCCCAGTGCTCCACGGGCGAGACGTCCGGGACCGAGCTGCCCGGGAGCGGTCATCGCATCCTGGTCTGCACCGGCGGGGAGATCACGCTGCGCAACGACGCCGGCGAGGACGTCGTGCTCAAGCGCGGCCAGTCGGTCTACGCCGGCCCCGACGACGGAGCGCTGCGCCTGCACGGTCTGGGCGAGGTCGCGCAGGCGTTCCTGCCGGTCGGCGCCGAGCAGGGCCGCCTCGTCGACCTGGTCTGAGCGTCACACCAGGTCGGTGCGGCCCAGGCTGCGCAGCGTCTTGGGCAGCTCGCCGACGCGCTGGGAAAGGGCCCGCGTGGTGACGAGCACGGCGTCGGGTGTGCGGACCACGACGACGTCGTCGAGTCCCAGGACCGCGACGAGGGTGTCGTCGGTGCTGACGGCGAGACCGGACGCGTCGACGAACAGCGTGCCCGGGTCGGAGCCGCGCAGCTCGGCGAGAGCCGCGAAGTCGCCGACGTCGTCCCACCCGAAGGTGGCGGGCACGACCGCCATGCCTCCCTCGAGCGACACCGGTTCGGCGACCGCGTGGTCGATCGCGATGCTGGTGAGGGTCGGCCACGTGGCGTCGAGGGTGGCCGGATCGGTGGCGATCCGGGCGAGCCCCGCATGGAGCGTGGGCTGCAGGCGCTCGAGGTGCTGCAGCAGGACGTCGGCCTTGACCACGAACATGCCGGCGTTCCAGGTGTAGGCGCCCGAGGCCAGGTACTCCTCGGCGGTCTGCGCGTCGGGCTTCTCGACGAACGCCTCCATGGCCAGGGCCGTCGACGCGCCCGGGACGTCCAGCGCGGCGCCGGCACGGATGTAGCCGAACGCGGTGGAGGGCTCGGTCGGCGTGACGCCGATCGTGGTGACGAGTCCGGTGCGGGCCGTCGCGACCGCCTCGGCGATCGCCGCGCCGAACGCGGTCTCGTCGGAGATGACGTGGTCGGCCGCGAACGAGCCGATCACGGCCTCGGGATCGCGCGAGCGCACGACCGCCGCGGCCCAGCCGATCGCCGGCATCGAGTTGCGCGGCGACGGCTCGACGAGCACGTCGACGAGGTCGGGCAGCTGCTCGCGGATGGCCTCGGCGTGGGGGGCCCCGGTCACGACGTGGATGCGCTCGGCGGGCACCAGGGCGTGCAGGCGGTCCCACGTCTGCTGGATCAGGGTGCGCCCCGATCCGTCGAGGTCGAGCAGGAACTTGGGGCGCGCCGCCCGCGACAACGGCCAGAGCCGCGTGCCGGCGCCTCCGGCGGGGATCACGGCGTGGAAGTCGTCGAGTGCGCTGCTCACGCGGTCACTGTAACGAGGCTCCCAGGCGCCGTCCCGGCCTGTGACGGAACCGACGCGACGCCCGTGGGAGGCTGAGGACATGCAGGTCGTCGCCGAGGTGGTCCGGTCCGGATTCGTCGAGAGCCGGCACCGCGGCACCCTGGTCCGCGTCGACGCCGACGACCGGATCGTCTGGTCGATCGGCGACCCCGACCTCGCCGTGTTCCCGCGGTCGGTCAACAAGCCGCTGCAGGCGCTCGGCATGCTCCGCGCCGGGCTGCCGCTCGACGGGCCGCTGCTCGCGCTGGCGATGGCGAGCCACGCGGGAGAACCGGTCCATCTCGAGGGCGTCGACGAGATCCTGGCCCGGGCGGGGCTCGACCGCTCGGCGCTGCAGACGCCGGCGTCGTACCCGCTCGACCCCAAGGAGCACGCCGCGCTGCTGCGTCGAGGCGGCGAGCGCGAGCCCGCGCTGATGGACTGCTCGGGCAAGCACGCCGCGATGCTGCTGACCTGCGTCACGCGGGGATGGTCGACCGACGACTACCTCGCGGGGGACCACCCCCTGCAGCGCGCGATCGGCGTGACCTTCGCCGAGCTCACCGGCCAGGACGCCGACCCGGTCGGCGTCGACGGCTGTGGTGCGCCGCTGCTGGGCACGAGCCTGACGCGCCTCGCGACCGCGATCGCCCGCATCGCCCGGGGCGACGCGGGCGAGGAGTCACGGCGTCTCGCCGACGCCTGGCTGGACCACCCGGAGCTGGTCAGCGGCATCCGCCGCCCCGAGCACGCGCTGATGCGGGCCGTGCCCGGGGTGCGCGCGAAGTGGGGCGCCGAGAGCGTGTACGTGGCGGCGCTGCCCGACGGAGGAGCGGTCGCGGTGAAGATCGAGGACGGCGGCGAACGTGCCGTCTACGTCGTGATGAACCGGGCGCTCGAGCTCGCCGGCCTCGCACCGGGGATCGATGCTCCTGTGGTGCTGGGCGGCGGGGGGCCGGTCGGCCAGACCCGTCCGACGTTCTGACGCGACCTGACAAGGTGCGCGGTTTGTCCGGTTTTGTGACCCATCTCGCAAGCCGATCTGCTTGCGTTTGCTAACTATTGCAAGCACGATGGAGACATGGCCAAGCCGATCAAGGAGCGCGTCGAGGGACTCGGCGAGTACCTGCGCGATCAGCGTGGCCAGGCCCAGATGTCCCTGCGCCAGCTGGCCGAGCTCGCGGATGTGTCCAATCCGTACCTCAGCCAGATCGAGCGAGGGCTTCGCCGTCCGTCGGCGGAGGTGCTGCAGCAGATCGCCACGGCGCTGCGCATCTCGGCCGAGTCGCTCTACGTCCGCGCCGGCATCCTCGATGCCGACGAGTCGGGAGCCCGGATGGTCGAGGACGCCATCGCACTCGATGCGCGTCTGACCGAGCGGCAGAAGTCCGCTCTGCTCGACATCTATCGGTCGTTCGTCGGCGAGGACGACGCGACCGACGCCGAGCTGGCCGCCACCGTCACCACAGCACATCAGGAGGAAGCATGACCATCACCGACACCATCAAGTCGCTGCCCGAGACGATCAAGAAGATCGACGTCGCCGACCTGCAGAAGCAGGCCACCGACTTCGCCACCGAGACCGTCGCGACCGCGCGCAGCACCGCCAAGTCCACCTACGCCGACGTCACCAAGCGCGGCGAGGAGCTCGTCACCAAGGCCAAGGGCCTGTCGGTCGACGACCTGAAGAAGACCGTCGCGTCGCTGCGCTCCAAGGCCGAGGACGGCGTCGAGGACATCACCAAGCAGGCCAAGGGCTTCGCCGACGACGCGCAGAAGAAGGCCGAGTCGCTCGTCGACGACGCCAAGGAGACCGTCGCCAAGGTGACCGGCAAGCCGGCCCCGGCCGCGAAGAAGGCCCCCGCCAAGAAGGCTCCGGCCAAGAAGGCTCCGGCTGCCAAGAAGGCCCCGGCCAAGAAGGCTCCCGCGAAGAAGGCGCCGGCCAAGAAGGCCTGACCTGCGTCGCACCCAGGGCGTAGCGGGGAGGAGTGATCCTCCCCGCTACGCTCTTTTTCGTGCTCGACTTCGCCGGGATCCAGGGCAACCTGCTGCTCGTCCTGTGGGGCGTGCTGCTCATCGTCAAGGGCTTCGCGCTCTTCGACGCCGTGGTTCGCCCGGCCGGCCAGTTCGCGGTGCACGACACGCTGCCCAAGAACGCCTGGCTGATCATCCTGGTCCTCGCGTTCGCAGCCCACCTGCTCTTCCCGTCGCCACTCGGCATCCTCGGACTGGTCGGCACCGTCGCGGCGCTCGTCTACCTCGCCCAGCTCCGCGGCTCCTCGTACTAGTCGGGCCGGGCACCGTCCGCCCGGCTCGCGGCTCGCGATTTCAGGAGCGAGGGCGGGACGGGTGGAGCCACCGGGTGGCGATGAGCCGCAGGTCGGCGGCGTCACGGGCGGGATCGACGGCCGCATCGCGCTCGCGCAGGCCGCGGTGGGCCAGGGCGAGTCCCACGAGCCAGCGAGCCACGTCGGGGGCGTGCAGCTCGCGGTCGACGCTGCGATCGAGCATCGACGCCTCGACGAGCGGCTGCAGGACCGCCTCCGCCTCGGCCGGGATCGGCTCGGACGCCGCAGCGTAGCGATCCAGCGTCGCGATCAGCTCGTCCCACGGGGTCATGGGTCCAGGCTAGGGGGCGGGGTGGGCCGCGACGCGAGCACGGTGCCACTAGAACATCTGTTCGATCCGACCTAGGCTGGAGGCGTGTTCTTCCAGGGGTCGCTGCTCGACACCGACGACGTCGCGTCGGTCGGGTCGCTCGAGCGGGTGCAGCGGCGCGAGCTGACCCATGGCGCGTGGGTCGACGTGCTCCCGGGGTGGATGAGTGGCGCCGACCCGCTGTTCCTCACGCTGCAGACGGCGGTGCGGTGGCGTGCCGAGAAGCGCGAGATGTACGACTCGGTCGTCGAGGTGCCGCGCCTGCTGTGCTCCTACGGGGTGGGCGACGAGCTGCCCGACCCCGCGCTCACGGCGGCTCGCGACGCGCTGAGCGCGCACTACGCCGACGAGCTCGGCGAGCCGTTCGTGACGGCAGGGCTGTGCTACTACCGCGACGGTCGCGACTCGGTCGCGTGGCACGGCGACCGCATCGGCCGCGGCCGCGACGCCGACACGATGGTCGCGATCCTGTCGCTCGGCGCTCCGCGCCGCCTCTCGCTGCGTCCCCGCGACGCCGAGGCCCACCAGTCGAGGGAGCAGATCGGCTTCGTCGTCGGCCACGGCGACCTGCTCGTGATGGGCGGCTCCTGCCAGCGCACCTGGGACCACGCCGTCCTCAAGACCACCAAGCCCGTCGGCCCCCGCATCAGCGTCCAGTTCCGCCCCCTCAACGTCCTGTGAGACCCGGTCCTGGGCGGTGAGTTGGCGACCTATCGCCGGCCGTTGGTGCCTCAGCGACTCATCCTCGTGGTGAGCGGTACCTCTGCGACCCATCACGGTGCGCGAAAGGTCGCTGAGACACCGGCCGGATGGGACTCTCGTCCACCGACCGCGCGGGAAGTGCGACGTATCCACACCTCGCGTCGCTGCCGTGGCCCGCTCGGCCGCAGCGCGGTCCGATGGGGAGATGCCACCGGTCCCACGCGTACCCGACGCCTTGCGTCACGGCCCCTTCGACCATCGCGACGCCGAGCGTCACGGGGTCAGCGAGCGGATGCTGCGCGGCCGGCAGTGGAAGCGACTCCACCCCCGCGTCTGGGTCCACCGCGACCACGAGATGACCCGTCTCGACACGATCGCCGCCGCCGCGTTGACGCTTCCCAGGCGCGCGCACGTCAGTCACGAGTCGCGCCTGCAGCTGCTGGGGCTCGACGTCGGTGACACCGTCCCGGTGCGCTTCACGATCGCCGGAGACCACCACGTCGCGACCGAGGGGATCTTCCTCCACCGCACGGTCGCGCTCCCGCCCCTCGATGCGCACGGAGTCACCCCAGCGGCGGCGTTCATCCAGTACTGCTCCTCGGCGAGGCTCATCGACGCGATCGTCGCGGGCGACTGGCTGCTGCACCGCGAGCACACGACCCGGTCCGAAGTCCTCGAGGTGGCGCGGCACCAGGAATGGAGACCCGGCGCGTCACAGGCGGTCGAGGTCCTGCGATGGCTCGACGCTCGGTCCCGTTCGCCGAAGGAGTCCGAGCTGCGCGCCGTTCTCGTGGCCTCGGGCCTGCCGGCGCCCGAGGTGAACACTGCGATCCACCGTGGCCGCGAGCAGATCGCCGTCGTCGACCTGCTGTACGAGTTCTGGCGACTCGTGGTCGAGTACGAGGGTCGACAGCACGCCCTCGAGACACGCCAGTTCCAGATCGACATCACGCGCTACGCACGTCTTCGGGAGGCGTCGTTCGAGTACGTCCAGGTGACGCAGGCAATGCTGGCCCAGCCGCGCGCCCTGGTGCTCCACGTCCACCAGGCGCTGGTGAGGCGGGGATACGGTGGGCCGCCCCCGGATCTGGGGACCGCGTGGTCAGCGCTCTGGGAGCCGATCGTCGTGCGGCCCAGACTGAGGGCGGTACCTGAGCGACGTGTCCAGGGCTCGGATGAGTCGCTCAGCCACCGCGGCCTGGCCTGATGGGTCGCTCAGCTACCGCCCGCGGTGAGCTGGCAGACGATACGTCGCCAACTCACCGCCCCGGGGCGGGTCAGCGGCGCTTGGCGGCGCGGGCGCGCTCGCCCTGGTCGAGGATCACCTTGCGGATGCGGACGTTCGAGGGGGTGACCTCGACGCACTCGTCCTCGCGGCAGAACTCCAGGCACTGCTCCAGCGACAGCTTCTTCGGCGGGA
>JALRKU010000381.1 GCA_023254755.1 Aeromicrobium sp.
GTACACGGTCGGCGCCTCGCCGCGCTCGAGCGAGGAGCGGAACATGGCCGCGACGCCGGAGTACGGCGTGTCCTTGGGCATGCCCGGTCCGTACACGTTGTGGTACCTCAGCGCGATCACCCGTCCGGGCGCCTGACGCGCCCACGCCGCCGCGTAGTGCTCCTGCGCGACCTTGCTCGCGGCATAGGAGCTGCGCGGGTCGATCGGGGCGTCCTCGGGAACCGGCTCCCAGCCGAGCGCCCGGTCGCAGTCGGGACACCGGTGGTCGAACTCACCGGACTGCAGGGCAGCGACCGGTCGCACCCCGGGAGTCACGACACCGTGCTCGTCGCAGGCGTACCTGCCCTCTCCGTAGACGACCATCGACGAGGCGAGAACCAGCTGGTCGACGCCCTCGGCGTGCATCGCGGCGAGCAGGGCGGCGGTTCCGAGGTCGTTGTGGCCGGCGTACTGCGGGAGGTCGGCGACCGTCACCCCGGCGCCGACCACGGCCGCCTGGTGACACACGACGTCGACGTCGCGCAGCAGGTGCTGCCACTGCTGCGCCTCGCGGACGTCGAGGCGCCGGGTCCCGTCGGGCGGCTCGGCGTCGCCGTGGGCGAGACCGAGCATGACGTCGACGCCGACGACCTCGTGGCCTGCCGACTCCAGCACGCGCCGGACGGACGACCCGATGAACCCGGCAGACCCCGTGAGCAGCACCCTCATGGCACGGGATACGTCAGGTCGACCTGGTCCGCCCACGTCGAGCACGTGCATCCCGCGGGATCGGGAAGAGTCCGCACGGCCTCGGTGAGCAGACCGCCGAGACGGTCGAGGTTCTCGCGAAACAGGGCGAAGACCGCCTCCTGGTCCACGCCGTCGCCCGACTCCTGGCCGGCGTCCATGTCCGTGACCAGGGCCAGCGCGGCGTAGCAGAGGCGCAGCTCGCGAGCCAGCACGGCCTCGGGATGTCCGGTCATGTTGACCAGGTCCCAGCCCGCGGCCGCGAACCACCGGGACTCGGCGCGCGTCGAGAACCGCGGCCCCTCCACGACGACCATGGTCCCGCCCTCCCGCACGTCCGGTGCAGCGCCGACGAGCGCCGCGGACACTCGCGCGCAGTAGGGGTCGGCGAACGGGACGTGGACCGCCCCGGTCTCGACGAACGTCTGCACCCGGCCCGACGTGCGGTCGACCAGCTGGTCGGGCACCACCAGGTCCCCGGGCGCCACCCGTGAGCCGAGTCCCCCCACAGCACACGGCGCGATCACCTGGCGCACGCCGAGCGACGCCAGCGCCCACAGGTTCGCCCGGTAGTTGATGCCGTGGGGCGGATGCTCGTGGTGGAGGCCGTGGCGTGGCAGGAAGGCGACCCGGCGGCCTGCGACCTGCCCGACGGCGATGGTCGCCGACGGCTCACCGAAGGGCGTCGTGACCGTGTGGTCGGTGGCGTCCTCGACGAAGCGGTAGAAACCGGTGCCTCCGATGACGGCGACGTCTGCAACGGACTCCATGACTCCAGCGTTCCACCAGGTCGGCTGCGGCGCGACCCCCGGCGACCGCCGTCAGCGGATCGTAAGGAGCGGGACCGTTCGCGCCCGGGTGTCGCTGCGGGTCATTCGGCGAAGTCGCCCGATGCGAGGCGGAACGAGCGGAGCAGCCGGTAGGCCTCCTCCTGCTCGTCGCCGTCGAGGCCGTCGACCGCGAACCCGATCTCGGTGAGGGCGTGCGTGGCGCTGGTGACCACCCGCTTTCCCTCGGGGGTCAGCGAGGCGAAGGTGCGGCGGCGGTCGTTGGGGTCGGGCAGCCGCTCCACGAGACCCTGGGCCTCCAGCCGGTCGATGGCGTTGGTGATCGACGTCGGGTGGACCATCAGCCGCTCGCCGATCTTGCTCAGCGGCAGCGGACCCGACCGGCTGAAGGTCAGCAGCACCAGCACCTCGTAGCGGGCGAACGTGAGCCCGAACGGCTTGAGCGCGGTGTCGAGCGACGCGATCATCAGCTGCTGGACGCGCATGACCGACGTGGCGAGCCGCATCGCGGTGGCGTCGCCGAAGTGCTGCTC
>JALRKU010000140.1 GCA_023254755.1 Aeromicrobium sp.
TCCGCGGCGATGCCGGCGACGACGTGGCGGCGGCGCTTCCTGGCGACGCTCTGGGGCCGACCGGCGGCATGGTGATCGTCGATGGCGATGCCGGCGCCCGGATCGGCTGCCGGATGCGCCGCGGCATCGTGGCGATCCGGACCGAGAACACGCCGCTGGCCCGGAACACGCGCATGTTGGTGATGACGAAGACGTCGCGGTGCTCGCGGAGCACCAGGTAGAGGGCGTGGACCGCCAGGACGAGGGCCGCGACGATGAACAACCAGCCCAGCGCGATGGGCCCGACGAGGGCCAGTCCCCACAGGCCGACGACCCCGGCGGCCTCCGCGACGGCACGCCAGTACACGACGGGGTGGTGTCGTACCAGGTCGATGACGTGCTCGCCGGTGTCGGCGAGCAGGTGACGGTCGACCTCCTGCTCGGGCAGCCGGTCGAGCAGCCAGCGCAGCACGACGCGCCTAGGCGATCAGCTCGTTGACGAACACGCCGACCTGGCTGAATCCGTCGATGACGGCCGAGGCGGCGTTGCTCACGGCATCGGCCGCGCCTTCGGGCGCGGTCAGCAGGTAGTAGACGCCGAACGCGACGACGAGCACCGTGAGGACCTTCTTCAGCACCGCACCATCATGTCGCACGGCACCGGCGTTCCCGGGCAGCCGACGCGGCGAGTCGTGCCGGCACCGGTCGGATCACAGGTCCGCGACGAGGCGGTCGGCCGCGGCGAACGGGTCGGTCGACCCCGCCAGCACCTGATCGGCGAGGTCGTCGAGGTCGACCGAGCCCGAGTGCTGCTCGAACCGGTCCTGCACCACCGTGAGAGCCAGCGCCTCGACCTCGCGGCGGACCCGGGCGTGGCGGCGCCGGTCGAGCTCGCCGCTGGCCTCGAGGTGGCCCCGGTGGGCGTCGATCTGCGTCACCAGGTCCTCGACGCCCTCGCCCTTGGTCGCGACGGTCATGACGATCTGCGGCGTCCAGGCACCCTCGGGACGGTCGGTCATGCCGAGCACGGTGCGGAGCTCGCGGCGCGTGGTGGTGGCCCCGTCGCGGTCGGCCTTGTTGATGACGAAGACGTCGCCGATCTCCAGGATGCCCGCCTTGGCGGCCTGGATGCCGTCGCCCATGCCGGGGGCCAGCAGCACGAGCGTCGTGTCGGCGATGCCGGAGATCTCGACCTCGGACTGGCCCACGCCGACGGTCTCGACGAGCACGACGTCGCACCCGGCCGCGTCGAAGACCCGCAGGGCCTGCGGTGCCGAGGCCGAGAGCCCGCCCAGATGACCCCGGCTCGCCATGGAGCGGATGAACACCCCGTCGTCGGTCGCGTGGTCCTGCATCCGGATGCGGTCGCCGAGCAGGGCGCCGCCGGTGAACGGCGAGGTGGGATCGACGGCCAGCACCCCGACGCGTCGGCCGGCTGCGCGCAGCGCGCCGACGAGGGCCGACGTCGAGGTCGACTTGCCCACCCCCGGCGAGCCGGTGATGCCCACGACGTGGGCGCGACCCGACGTGTCGGCGAGTGCCGCGCTGATCTCCCGCAGCCGGTTGGAGCGGTCCTCGACGAGCGAGATCAGGCGCGCCACAGCACGAGGCCGACCCTCCTTCGCCTCCGCGACCAGGGCGGAGACGTCGTCGGGCCGGCCCACGTGCTCTGTCCGTCGTCCTACTGCTGCGGCACGCGCACGATCAGGGCGTCGCCCTGGCCGCCGCCACCGCACAGCGCGGCGGCACCGGTGCCG
>JALRKU010000215.1 GCA_023254755.1 Aeromicrobium sp.
CGTCGAGCGAGGGGTCGCAGTGCAGGGCGAAGATGCGCGAGACCCCGCGCAGCACGCCCTGGGCGAGCAGGCGCAGCGCTCCGCCGGGCATGACCTCCTCGGCGGGCTGGAACACGAGCCGGACGCGGTGCGGGAGCAGTCCGTCGAGGTCGGCCTCGCGCAGCGCGACGGCAGCGCCCAGCAGCGACGCGACGTGGACGTCGTGCCCGCAGGCGTGCGCGACCCCGGGCACGGTCGAACGCCAGGGGTCCTGCGCCGTGTCGTCGACGGGCAGGGCGTCGAGGTCGGCCCGGAGCGCGACGATCGGCCCCTCCGACGGTCCGAGCTCGGCGATGACGCCGGTGCCGGACTCCGAGCGCTCGTGCTCGATGCCCAGCTTGTCCATCCAGCGCTCGACCACGTCGGTGGTCCGTTCCTCGTGCCACGACAGCTCGGGCGACGCGTGCAGGTCGCGTCGGACCTCGATCAGGTCGGGTGCCGCGACGTCGATCGCGGCGCCGAGGCGCTCGGACAGGGACATTCGGCCAGTCTAGCGCCGCGGCCGATCGCGTCCCTGCCGCTCGAGCGCCGTCTTCAGCTGCGCGACGGTCTCGTCGGCGAGCCCGTCGAGGCGCGGGCGCACGACGAGCGGGGCGACGAACCGGACGAGGCCGTGGAACGCGAAGGTCGCCCGGTAGTGGACCCGCGTGCGATCGCCGACGGCCGTGAGCGTCAGGTCGTCGGTCGCGGTCGACGACCGGTTGCGCCCGCGACAGGTGACGTGGGTGGGCCTGTCGTGGCGCACCGTCTCGTACTCCAGCTCGACCGTGCGGCCGAGGAACGTGGACCGGTTGGCGTAGGTCGTGCCGAGGCCGCCGTCGCCGGCCGTGCGGCGCGTCTCGACGGTCCCCGGGTCCCACTCGTTGGTGTTCTCGAAGTCCGCGACGTAGTCGAAGACCTCCTCGATCGGCCGGTCCACCTCGAAGGTCCGCTCCACCTGCATGGCTCGACGCTAGAGGGTGTCGGCGCCATCCGCCTGCGGAGTCCGTCGCTACTCGACCGCCGGGTCGCCGACCGCGGGCACCGGGTCGCGACGGCGGACGGCGCGCAGCATCGCGAGTGCCCGGGTGTCGCGCCGGGCGAACCACAGCGCGCAGCCGAGGATGCCGGCACCCGCGAGCAGGCCGCTCACGACGAGCGCGACGCGAGCCCCGTGGGCCTCGGCGATCCAGCCGATGGTCGGCGCCCCGAGCGGGGTGCTGCCCATGAAGACCATCAGGTACAGCGCCGCGACCCGACCGCGCATCGACGGTGCCGAGGTCAGCTGGATCAACGCGTTCGCGGTCGTGACCGTCGTGAGCACCGTGAGCCCGATGAACGGCATGACCACCGCGTAGGAGACGTAGGTCGGCATCAGGCCCGAGACGATCTGCACGAGCGAGAAGACCAGACCTGCACCCACGACGAACCGGAGCCGCGGCTTCGGACGCCGCGCCGCCAGCAGGGCGCCCGAGAGCGAGCCGATCGCGACGAACGAGCCGAGCACGCCGAACTCCCCCGCGCCGCGGCCGAACTCCTCCGTCGCCATCAGCGCGGTGGTGATCTGGAAGTTCAGTCCGAAGGCGCCGAGGAAGAACACGCAGCCGAGCAGCAGGAGCAGGTCGGGGCGGCGCCGGACGTAGCGGACGCCCTCGAGCACGGCGCCGCGGCCGCGGCGGACCCGGTCGGTGAGGTGGAGCAGCGCGGGATCGAGCATCCGCAGCGCGAGCAGCACGAACCCGTAGCTGACGGCGTTGCCGAGGATGACCCAGCCGGTCGCGTCGACGCCCGACCCGAGGGCGGCGATCATCAGGCCCGCCAGCGCGGGACCGATCAGACGCCCCGTGTTGAACGACGCCGAGTTCAGCGCGACCGCGTTGCTGAGCAGCCCGGGTCCGACCATCTCGGACACGAACGACTGCCGCACGGGCGCCTCGAAGGCCCGCGCCGCACCGAACCAGAACGCGAGCACGAAGACGTGCCACGGCTCGGCGTGCCCGGAGATCGCCAGGAGGCCGAGGAGCGCCGACGGCACGGCCATCGCGAGCTGCAGCCAGCTCATCCACGTGCGCTTGTCGAACCGATCGGCGAGGGCTCCGGCCACCGGCGAGAACAGCAGCGAGGGCAGCATCTGCGCCGCGACCACGCCGCCGACGGCCGAGCCGCTGCCGGTCAGCTGCAGCACGAGCCACGTCTGGGCGGTGTTCTGGAACCAGGTGCCGACGTTGGACAGCAGCGACCCGGCGGCGTAGACCCGGTAGTTGCGCTGCGAGAGCGCCGCGAAGGTCGTGCTCACTCGGCGTCCGCAAGTCGTTCGAGCAGGGCGGCCGCGTCGCGCAGCGTGGCCCGCTCGGCGTCGGTCAGGTCCTGGAGCCGCTGGTGCAACCAGGCGTCGCGCCGCTCGCGCTCGGCCACCAGCGCGGCGGCACCGGTCGCGGAGAGGGACAGCAGCTGCTGGCGTCCGTCCTCGGGGTGCGGGCGACGGTCGACGCAGCCGCGCTCGACCAGGGTTGCGAGGGTGCGGGTCAGCGACGGCGGGCTCACGCGCTCGCGCGCCGCGACCTCGCGCGGGGTGGCCGAGCCGAGCACCGCGATGGAGTGCAGCACCGAGAGCTGGGTGGGCGTCAGGTCCGAGCGACGCTCCTGGCGCAGCCTGCGACTCAGTCTCGCGACGGATCGGGCGAGGGCGTGGGCATCGGCTGGCATCGATCGTTAGCCTAGCAAACGATCAGGGACGAAGACGTCCCGCCCTCCCGCGGGAGTGGCGGGGCCGCCTCGTCGGTCAGGACGTGGTGGTCAGGCCTGGCCGTTGGCGAGCGCGCCGAGCAGGTCGCGGTTGAGTCGCGCGATGTTGCTGAGCGGGATCTCCTTGGGGCACGCCGCCGTGCACTCGCCGATGTTGGTGCAGGAACCGAAGCCCTCGTGGTCGTGCTGCTTGACCATGTCGACGACGCGCGAGTCACGCTCCGGCTGGCCCTGCGGGAGCAGGCCGAGGTGCGTGATCTTGGCGGCCGTGAACAGCATGCCGGAGCCGTTGGGGCACGCCGCGACGCAGGCACCGCAGCCGATGCAGGTGGCCGACTCGAACGCGTGGTCCGCGTCCGCCTTGGGCACCGGGGTGCTGTTGGCCTCGACGGCCGAGCCGGTCGGCGCCGAGATGTAGCCGCCGGCCTGGATGATCCGGTCGAACGCCGAGCGGTCGACCACGAGGTCCTTGACCACCGGGAACGCGCCGGCACGCCACGGCTCGATGTCGATGACGGCACCGTCCTCGAACGAGCGCATGTGCAGCTGGCACGTGGTGGTGACCTCGGGACCGTGCGCGATGCCGTTGATCACGACGCCGCACATGCCGCAGATGCCCTCACGACAGTCGTGGTCGAACGCGATCGGGTCGTCGCCGGCCAGCGTGAGCTGCTCGTTGAGCACGTCGAGCATCTCCAGGAACGACATGTCCTGCGAGACGTCCTCGACGCCGTAGGTGACCATCTTTCCCTTGGACTCGGCGTTCTTCTGACGCCACACACGAACGGTGATGTTCACTTGTAGGACCGTGCCTTCATCTCGATGAACTCGTACTCGAGCGGTTCCTTGTGCAGGATCGGCTGCTCGTCGCCGTGCTCCCAGGCCGCGACGTAGGCGAACTGGTCGTCGTGACGCAGCGCCTCGCCGTCCTCCGTCTGGCTCTCCGCGCGGAAGTGGCCGCCGCAGCTCTCGGCGCGGTGCAGCGCGTCGATGCACATCAGCTCGCCCAGCTCGAAGAAGTCGACGACGCGGCCCGCCCGCTCCAGGGTCTGGTTCAGCTCCTCGGCCTCACCGGTGACCTTCACGTTCTTCCAGAAGTCGTCGCGCAGCTCGCGGATCAGGCCGATGGCCTTCGTCAGGCCCTCCTCGGTCCGCTCCATGCCGCAGTACTCCCACATGATGTGGCCGAGCTCCTTGTGATAGCTGTCGACCGTGCGGTTGCCGTCGACGGCCAGCAGCTTCTGGATGCGCTCCTCGACGGCCTGACGGGCCTCGAGGACCGCCGGGTGGTCCTCGGCGACCGGCTCGAACGGACCCGCGGCCAGGTAGTTGGCGATCGTCGTCGGCAGCACGAAGTAGCCGTCGGCGAGGCCCTGCATCAGCGCCGAGGCGCCGAGGCGGTTCGCGCCCTGGTCGGAGAAGTTCGCCTCGCCCGTGACGAAGAGGCCCTCGAGGTTGCTCTGCAGGTCGTAGTCGACCCAGAGGCCACCCATGACGTAGTGCACGGCCGGGTAGATGCGCATCGGCTCGGTGTACGGGTCCTCACCGGTGATCCGGGCGTACATGTCGAAGAGGTTGCCGTACTTGGCCTCGACCGTCTTGCGACCCATGCGCTCGATCGCGTCGGCGAAGTCGAGGTAGACGCCGAGGCCACCGGGACCGACGCCCTTGCCGTCGTCGCACTGGTACTTCGCGGCGCGCGAGGCGATGTCGCGGGGCACCAGGTTGCCGAACGCGGGGTAGATGCGCTCGAGGTAGTAGTCGCGCTCGTCCTCGGGGATGTCACGCGGGTGGCGGTCGTCGCCGGCCTTCTTCGGCACCCAGATGCGGCCGTCGTTGCGCAGCGACTCGCTCATCAGCGTCAGCTTCGACTGGTAGTCGCCGGAGACCGGGATGCAGGTCGGGTGGATCTGCGTGTAGCAGGGGTT
>JALRKU010000232.1 GCA_023254755.1 Aeromicrobium sp.
CCAGCGCATCGTGGACGTGGACCCGCGCACCGTGGCACACGACAGCCCCACCTACCACCGCCCCTACGCCCGCCCGGCGTGGCAGGACGGGCTCAACGAGGACACCGCCGAGGCGCTGCCCCGCCCCACCACCACCCAGGAACTGCGCCAGGACATCCTGAGCGTCATCTCCTCCCCGAACCTGTCTAGCGCCGGCTGGGTCACTGACCAGTACGACCGGTACGTGCAGGGCAACACCGTCCTGGCCCAGCCCGAGGACGCGGGCGTCGTGCGCATCGACGAGGAGTCCCACCTCGGGGTCGCGGTCTCGACCGACTGCAACGGGCGATTCGCGCAGCTCGACCCGTACGCCGGGGCCCAGCTGGCGCTGGCCGAGTCGTACCGCAACGTGGCCGTCACCGGCGCTGAGCCGCTCGCCGTGACCGACTGCCTGAACTTCGGCTCGCCCGAGAACCCCGACGTCATGTGGCAGTTCGAGCAGGCCACGCACGGCCTGAAGGACGCGTGCGCGGTGCTCGGCATCCCCGTGACCGGGGGCAACGTGTCCTTCTACAACCAGACCGGCGACACGCCGATCCTGCCCACGCCGGTCGTGGGCGTGCTCGGCGTCATCGACGACGTCCGCACCCGCACCGCGTCGGGCTTCTCGGCCGAGGGCTCGCACGTGGTGGTGCTCGGCGAGACCCGCGACGAGCTGTCGGGCGGGTCGTGGGCGCACGTCGTCCACGGCCACCTCGGCGGGCTGCCCCCGGCGGTCGACCTGGAGGCCGAGCGCGCGCTGGGTGCCCTGCTGCGCGAGGCTGCGGCGTCGGGTCTGCTCGAGTCGGCGCACGACCTGTCCGACGGAGGCCTCGCCGTCGCGCTGGCCGAGGCCGCGTTCCGTCGCGGCGTGGGCGCCTCGATCGTGCTCGACGAGCCGTTCGTCGAGCTGTTCAGCGAGTCCACGGCGCGCGCACTCGTCACGGTGCGTCCGGAGCGTCACGAGGAGCTCGTCGACCTGGCCGAGCGTCACGGCGTCCCGCTGGCGTCGGTCGGCCTGACCGGTGGCACGGCGCTGTCGGTCGAGGGTGTCGAGTCGATCGAGGTGGCCGACCTGCGCGAGCGCTGGTCGGCCGTCATCCCGGCCGCGCTGGCCTGACGGGGGCCGGCTCGTGGCGGGGGTGCGCCGGGTCCTCGACGACGCACGGCTGGCCGAGGTGCTGGCGCGCATCGACGCCGGCGATCCGTCGCGGGCGGACCTGAAGGCCGCGACCTGGCACTTCCTGACGCTGCTGGCCGAGCGGGCCCCGGGCGCGTCGGTCGAGGTCAGGGTGCCCCCGTTCGCGGTGGTCCAGTGCATCGCGGGGGCCCGCCACACCCGCGGCACCCCGCCCGCGGTCGTCGAGACCGACGCCACCACCTGGATCGCCCTCGCCCGCGGCACCGAGTCCTGGTCCGCCGCCCGCGCCGCCGGCCGCGTCCGCGCCTCCGGCGAACGCTCCGACCTCACCCCCCTCCTCCCGCTGACGAGTCACTGATTCCCATTGACGAGTCACTGATTTCCGCTGACGAGTCAAAAGTTTCCGGTGACGAGTCACTTGGCGCGCAGCTCGAGGGCCCGTGCGGGACGGTTCGTCGTGACCGCCCACGTCCGCGGGTCGGTGAGCCAGCGCCGCAGGTCGTCGTCGCGATCGACCGTCCACACCAGCAGCGGCAGGCCCCGCCGCTTCGCCCAGCGGGCCAGCCACCAGCGCGCCAGCACGTGGTGCGACACGACCAGGTTCGCGGTGGAGCGCCGAAGACGGGTGCGGGGGCGCAGCGAGTCCAGTCGGGCGGCGACGCGGGCGGTCCGTCCCGCGGCCGGGCGCCGGGACGTCGACAGCCCGACGAGAAGACCGGTCGCGTGCGTGTCGGCCCACCGCCGAAGGCTCCGCACGTCGGCGTCGCGCGCCGTGGTCACGACGACCCGCCGAGCACCCAGCGCCTTCACGGCGAGCGCCACGATCGTCGCGTCGGGGTCGGCGACCTTCAGGTCGAGGTGCAGCGCGGTCCGCTCGCCCAGCAGCACCACGGCGTCCGCCAGGGTCGGGCTGTCGGCCGTGATCGCGTCGTGACCCAGCACCGGTGTTCCGTCAGGTCGTGTCCGCACGTCGACCTCGACCAGCTCGCAGCCGAGGAGCACCGCACGCTCCACCGCGGCGAGCGAGTTCTGTCCCCCGACGTCGTCGGCTCCGCCTCGATGGGCGGAGATGAGGGGTGGTTCCCACATGGGCGTGACCGAAGGCCTGTCTCGAGGGTCCGGGAGTGTCAGCGACCCGCGATGTTCTCGGGGCGCACGTCTAGAGTGGCATCGCGACAGCCCTGGTCCCACCCCTGGATGACCGGGGCTGTCGTCCGTCCCGGACCTCAGATCTGTCGGTCGGAGTCGCTCCAGTACGGCTTGCGCAGGTCGCGCTTGAGGATCTTGCCCGACGGGTTGCGCGGCAACTCGCCCACCACGTCGACGGATGTCGGCGCCTTGTACCTGGCCAGCCGCTCGGCCGCGTACGCGATGAGCTCGGCCGGCTCGACGGCCTCGCCCGGCCTGAACGCGACCACGGCCTTGACCGTCTCGCCCCAGCGGTCGTCGGGCACGCCGATGATCGCCACCTCGGCCACCGCCGGGTGCTCCGAGAGGACCCGCTCGACCTCCGGCGAGTACACGTTCTCGCCGCCGGTGATGATCATGTCCTTGATGCGGTCCTCGATGAACAGGAAGCCCTCGTCGTCGACCCGGCCGACGTCACCGGTGCGGAGCCAGCCGTCGTCGGTCAGCAGCTCCGCCGTGGCCTCGGGCTTGCCCAGGTAGCCGATCGTCGCCTGCGGGGTCCGGAACCAGATCTCGCCGGACTCGCCGGGTGCGGCGTCGTCGAGCGTGCCGGGGTCGACGATCCGCATCTCGGCGTTCCTGACCGGTCGTCCCGCGGAGACGAGACGCTCGGGATGCGCGGTGTCGCGGTGGGCGGCGTCGTTGAGGACCGTGATGACGCCACCCATCTCGGTCATCCCGTAGACCTGCTGGAACTCGGTGTCGGGCCAGGCCTCCATCGCGGCGCGCAGGACCGGCAGCGGCATCGGCGCGGCGCCGTACCCGAAGGACTTGAGCCGGCTGAACAGTCCCATCACCTGGGGGCCGGCCTGGATCAGGGCGGCGACGACGGCAGGCACCAGGAACACGTGGGTGGCGCCGGCGAGCACTCCCGCCGCCAGCAGCTGGCCGTCGACCTCGGGGACGATGTACGCCGCGATCCCGACGACGGGGCCGAGCAGGGCGTACGAGGTGCCGCCGACGTGGAACATCGGCATCGCGACGAGCAGCATGTCCTCGCCTGCGTCGTAGCGGGCGTCGCCGAGACCGTTGACGCTGTGGTGGACCATCGCGGACTGGCTGAGCTGGACGCCCTTGGGTCGGCCCGTCGTGCCCGAGGAGTACATGACGACCGACACGTCGCCGGGCTCGACGTCGTCGCGGCGATCGGTCGGCGTTCCGGCGGCCTGCCACGCCTCGAACTCGTCGGCGTCGCCGCCGACCACGACGATCCTGCGGACGCCGGTGAGCCGGTCCCGCACCACGTCCAGCTGGGAGAGCAGCTGGTGGCCGACGAACACGATCTCGGCGCCGCAGTCGTTGATGACGTAGTCGAGCTCGTCGCCGGCCAGGCGCCAGTTGACGACGGTGGTGGCGGCCCCGAGCTGGCATCCGCCCAGCAGCACCTGGAGCACGGCGGGATCGTTCTTGGTGAGGATCGCGACGTTGTCGCCACGGCCCACGCCGTCGGCGGCCAGGGCGCCGGCGGTGCGGCGCACGGACTCCCACGCCTGCGACCAGGTCCAGGTCCGCTCGCCGAAGATCCAGCAGCGACCGTCGGGGGTGTCGGTGGCGCGGAACTGCAGGAAGTCGGGCAGGAACGTCGCGTCGGGAACGGTGAAGGCCATGGAGCTCTCCTGGGGGGACCAGCCGAAGATCCGCATCGTATGGTGCGGGTCACATCACCTAGACCAGTCAGTTCTGACTGGTCTAGGGGTCACCACCTGGCGTCCAGCATCCGATCTCCGGCGCGATCAGCCGGGCGCCGTCACCCGAGCAGGTACGACGTGAGGAATCCCGCGGCGGTCGCCACGCCGACCCACCAGCCGCCCTCGCGGTAGGCCTCGGGCATCAGCGTGTCGGCCAGGACCGCGATGGTCGCGCCGCCGGCGAAGGCCTGGGTGGACGCGATGGTCGCCGGTCCCACCGAGTCGGCGGCGGCGTGGGCCAGGACGGTCGTCACGACGAGCACGGCCGCGGTGGCGGACCACAGGGCCAGTCCTCGCCGGGCGCCCAGGTGGGGGTCGTCGCGCAGGGTCGCCGCGCTGCCGATCGCCTCGGGCACGTTGCCGACCGCGATGGCCACCAGCAGCACGATGCCGCCGCCGCCGGAGAGCGAGACGCCGAGGGCCGCGTTCTCCGGGACGCCGTCGAGGATCGCGCCGAGCAGGAGCGCGAGGCCCACCGCACCGCCGGACGCGCGCTGGTCCAGGACGTGCGAGGCCACGACGTAGACGCCGGCACCGAGCAGCAGCGCCGCGCCCGCCCGGGCCGGCTCGAGCTGTCCGAACGCGGGCCCGAACAGCTCCTCGGCCGCCGCAGCGACCATCGTGCCGGCGCCGAAGGCCATCAGGGCGGCGAGCACGGCGCGCGGCAGGCGCCAGCGCAGTCCGACGGCGGCGCCGACCACCAGGGGCAGCGACGCCCCCAACCCGTACCCCCACGCCGACAGCATGTGGTCACGGTAGTCCTGATCGCCCCCTACACTGGAGTCGTGCCTCGCGGAGACGGACGACTCACCCACGAGATCGATCCCCAGGACGTCGGACCCCAGGACGCCTGCGGCGTCTTCGGTGTCTGGGCGCCGGGTGAAGAGGTCGCCAAGCTGACCTACTTCGGTCTCTACGCACTGCAGCACCGCGGCCAGGAGTCGGCCGGCATCGCCGTCAGCAACGAGCGGCAGATCCTGGTCTACAAGGACATGGGTCTGGTCTCGCAGGTCTTCGACGAGTCCACCCTCGAGTCGCTCACCGGCTCGCTGGCGATCGGTCACGCGCGGTACTCCACCACCGGCTCGAGCGTGTGGCAGAACGCCCAGCCCACCTTCCGGCCCACGGCGCACGGATCGGTCGCCCTGGCGCACAACGGCAACCTCACCAACACCCACGACCTCTCGCGCACCGTGCAGGAGCGCACCGCCGAGAACGGCGGCGACTCAGGACGCGGCGAGTCGGCCACGACCGACACGGCCGTCATGGCCACGCTGCTGTCGTCGTACCAGGACCGCTCGGTCGAGGAGGCCGCGCTCGAGGTCCTCCCGCAGCTGCGCGGCGCGTTCTCGCTCGTCTTCATGGACGAGACGACGCTCTACGGCGCGCGCGACCCCCAGGGCATCCGTCCCCTCGTGCTCGGCCGCCTGCACAGCGGCTGGGTGCTGGCCAGCGAGACCGCGGCCCTCGACATCGTCGGCGCGTCGTACATCCGCGAGATCGAGCCGGGCGAGTTCGTCGCGATCGACGAGAACGGCCTGCGCAGCGAGAAGTTCGCCGACCCGGCACCCAAGGGCTGCCTGTTCGAGTACGTCTACCTGGCGCGTCCCGACACCACGATCAACGACCAGCGCGTTTTCAGCGTGCGGTCCGAGATTGGCCGCCGCCTCGCCCGCCAGAACCCGGTCGACGCCGACCTGGTGATCCCGGTCCCCGAGTCCGGCACCCCCGCGGCCATCGGCTACGCCGAGGAGAGCGGCATCCCGTTCGGCCAAGGAAGCCGGGGTAAAGGCTCTGGTGCTTTACCACCTGGTCCCCGCCCCGCCCGTGCGCCTGATCGAACCGATGTTCCTGGGCAATGCGCCCAAGGTATTCGCTGGAACACTGCGCCTTGCCAATGATG